>MSHL01000047.1:39980-50369 GCA_001941135.1 Ruminococcus sp. Zagget11 | reverse complement strand
TTTTTTCATAATAACCTCCCAAAAATTAACTCATATGTTCTCCTTTACCGGCGGTAAAGCTAACATCATTGCCTATGGAAAGGCATACTGCATCAAAGAACATTTTGTTTTTTGTATATTACAATTTTAACACTTATTCGCAATATATTCAAGACTAATAACCACAGTTTTTTATGCGCTCTTTTTGTGCATTTTACACAATTCAAACACATTTATCACGAATTTATCACCTTGAATAGCATAAAAAAGCGAAGCACGATTGCATCATGCTTCGCCTTAAAAATACTTAATCGGTAAAATTACTCGGCAGACTCATCATCGGCAGCGTCGTCAACTGCGCCCTCCTTGATAAGCTCCTTGATAGACATACTGATACGCTGCTTCTCAGCATCAATATCGGTAATCTTTGCGGTTACCTCATCGCCAACGGAAAGTACGTCCTTAACGTTGGTAACTCTCTTGTCGGAAATCTGGGAAATGTGAACAAGTCCGTCAATTCCGGGAATAATCTGAACGAATGCGCCGAAAGGTGTGATAGAAACTACCTTACCGGTAACCGCATCACCTGCGCTGTACTCGGCAAGGAACTTGGTCCAAGGATTATCCTCATCCTTTTTGTAGCCGAGAGAAATTCTGCCTGCATCCTTGTCCAAATCCTTGATATAAACCTCAAGAACATCGCCAACGGAAACAACCTCGGAGGGGTGCTTGATTCTATCCCACGAAAGCTCGGAGATATGTACCATACCGTCGATACCGCCGAGATCCACAAAAGCACCGTAGGATGTAATAGACTTAACCTCGCCCTTGAAAACATCGCCTACAGCGGCAGTTTCCCAGAACTTAGCCTTAGCTGCGTTCTTTTCCTCAATAAGCACGCTCTTAATAGAGCCCAAAGCCTTGTGCTTAACCTCATCAGCCTCAATTACCTTGAATCTGACGGTCTTTTTAACCAAGTCCTCAAGCTTCTCATCTCTGCGCATTGTTGCCTGTGATGTGGGAATAAATACCTTTATACCCTTGGAAAGAGCAAGAACTCCGCCCTTTACAACGTTGGTAACAACTCCCTCAAGGATAGTACCGTCCTCCTTAGCCTTAACCATATCGTCAAAGTCCTTTTGTGCATCAACCTTCTTCTTGGAGAGCTGAACGGTACCCTCCGCATCGTTGACCTTGAGAACGATAAGATCGATTTCATCGCCAATCTTAACTATATCGGCAGGCTTGAGGTTGGGATCGTCGGTGAGATTGTCAAGCGACACATAGCCGGTATGCTTAGTACCGACATCAACGCTGATTTCATTGTTATGAATCTCAGTTACAATTCCTTTCACCCTGTTACCGGTATATATTTTTTTGAATGAAGCGTCAATAGCCTCCTCAAAGTTAAAGTCCTCGTCCATGATAATTTTTTCGCTCATCTGGTTTTTAACCTCCTTGATTATGTGTGCAGGCGTCGAAGCGCCCGCGGTGATACCTATGCGGATATCACCTTTATAAGAAAAGCCCGAGGGCATTTTCAGCATTTTAAGCTCGTTGGCATTTTCAACGAGAAAGCAGTGCCCGCACTCTGCGGAGCAGATATCGAAAAGCCGCTTTGTATTGGCGCTTTTCTTTCCGCCTACCACTATCATCACATCGCTGTCCTCGGCAAGCCTTCTTGCCTCGTCCTGACGCTCCCGTGTGGTGCTGCATATGGTATCAAAGGTTTCGATGCCGCTGTAGCTTTCCGCCACAGCCTTGCATTTCAGCCAACTATTTATATTATACGTTGTCTGCGGCATAATTGCAACAGTTTTTTTGTGTTTTTCAAAAAAAGTTTTCAAATACTCGTCCAGAGCATCAGCATTGGGAAGTATTACTGCCTCATTTTTACAGTGACCCGCTATTCCCTGTACTTCGGGATGTCCCTCATCGCCGATTATGACAACCTGACAGTCCTTGGAGCTTTTTTTGGCGGCAATATTTTGTATTCTACGCACAAAGGGGCAGGTTCCGTCTGCGTAAGGAATACCGTTTTCTTCAAGATATCGGTAAGCCACGCTGCCTGTTCCGTGGGAACGTATCACAACGGTTTCACCGCTATGAACCTCTGTCGGTGAAGAAACAACCCGCACGCCCTTGCTTTCAAGGTCGGCAACCACATCCGCATTGTGTATAATCTCACCCAGAGTAACGGTAGGCGTACCCTTACTCACTTCATTATACACCATTTTCACCGCTCTGTCAACTCCAAAACAGAATCCTGCGGTTTTTGCGACAGTAACGGTTATTTTTGCTTTCACGGAAGTATTGGCAGAATTACTTGGTTTCATTCACATCTGCCTCTTTTTTCTCGTTATACTCTTCAAGCTCCTTGGGGGACATGACCCTTTCCCGTGTTTCGTCCACAAGAAAGGAAACAGCGGACATTATACGCTCCTTTGCGGCGCGTATTTCCTTGGGGGCAAAGTCCGCAACGGCTATTTCCTCCGCCTTAATGACTTCGCCTATACGAATAATCACCCTGCGGCGGAATTTAAGCTTTCCCTCAAAGCAGATACCTACAGGGAGGACGTCAGCACCGGATTTTGCGGCTATAAGGGCAACTCCGCTTTTGCCTTTTCCCACCTTATTCTCTTTGGAACGAGTACCCTCGGGGAAAACAACAACGTTTTTTCCGCTGTTCAGTATATTTACGCAATCATCGATTATGCTCATATCTCCCGCGCCTCTTTTTACGGGAAATGCGCCCAAGGAACGGATAAACCAACCGAAAAGCTTATTCTTGAAAAGCTCCTCCTTAGCCATGTATGTAACCGGCTTTTTCATGAAAAAGGTGAGAAAAACCGGATCTGCGTAGCTGCGGTGATTTGAGGCTATAATTACGCCCTCGTCTTCGGGAATATTTTCCCGTCCCTCAACGCTCAAGTTGTAAACAAGCTTGTAAATGCCGTATACGGTATACCGCACGAATGCATTCATTATGCTTCACCGCCCTTTACAGCGGCCTTAACCATACGGATAACCGTTTTCACAGACTCCTCAAGCGTCATATCGGTAGTATCCAGCTCCACCGCATCCTCCGCTTTTCTCAGTGGAGAAACGGCACGGGTTGAATCATTCTCGTCACGCCTGCGGATATCCTCGAGAACCTTTTCATAAGACGGGCAATTGCTGCTTTCAGCAAGCTGAATATACCTGCGCTTTGCCCTTTTCTCGGCGGAAGCGGTAAGGAAAATCTTCAAATCCGCATCGGGAAGAACCACCGTTCCTATGTCCCTGCCGTCCATTATAACGCTGTTCTCATCGGCTATGCTCCGCTGAAGTCGGAAGAGAAATTCTCTCACACGGGGAATGGCGGAAATGCATGAGGCCGCGGAGGATACCTGCGGAGTTCGTATTCTGTCCGTAACGTCCTCACCGTTGACGAATACCCGCTGCTCCGAGTTTACGTACTTCAGCGTGGGCACAATGTCCTCCAAAGCCGCCAAAACAGTCTCCGAATCCTTAATATCAACGGAATTTTCCAGGCAGTACAGGGCAACCGAACGGTAAATCGCGCCCGTATCGGCATACAGATAGCCAAGCTCCGATGCGGCACTTCTTGCGATTGTGGATTTACCCGCACCGGACGGCCCGTCAATCGCTATTTTCACAGACATAAAATACCCTACTTTCTTCCGAAAAATCAATAGATATATTTATTGTAGCATAATATAAAAAAATAAATCAAGTCAAAATCCGAATTGTTTGCAATAATTTTATGAGAATATTGTGAAAGAACGGTGAAAGTAATAATTTTGGTTGTTCTGCATAAAATTATATCGGATAAGCGGAACAGTTTTTGATATTATTTCTATGCGAAAATCCGACGTTTTTATAAAAAAATAATCAAAACCACTTGTATTTTAATGAAAAATAGGTTATAATGTTAATGTAATTTTGAATTGCAAAGCAGGAGGTGCATTCTGTGAACAACGAACAAACAATGACATTTTCCGTGTGTGAGGATAAGGAAGCAGAGCTTAAAAGAAACCTGACACTCATCTATGATGCCCTTCGTGAAAAGGGTTATAATCCCATTAATCAGATAGTAGGCTATATACTTTCCGAAGACCCTACCTATATAACTACATACAACAATGCGCGCAGTCTTGTACGGCATATTGACCGTGACGAGCTGCTGCAGGTGCTTGTAAAATCATACCTTGCCGGTTAATTTCGTTACCATTTCTCTCTGAATTGTAACCAAATTGTAGTTTACTTTTTTGTAAAACGTGCTATAATGTTAGTAGGGAAGTTTGACCTGTTATATTTCACTGCCTTTTGCAGATGATAGTATTGTGTTTTAAACGGACACACTATACTGAATCGAAAAGGAGTGAAAGCCGATGACTAAGGGTAAACCGATATTCCTGCTGTCCTTGCTGACTGCGGCGGTTATGCTGCTTTCGGGCGGTGTGACAGCTTTCACCGAGGATTTTTCTTCTCTCGACAATACTCTGTGCGGCTACGGTCAAGGTCATGAGGTCAACGATGAAAATTGTTCCTTGGGCGCGCTCATGTTCAATGAGAAATACTACACCTACAATGCATATGCTTTGACGGACAGCAATAAAATCTGTCTTACCTTTGACCAAGGGTATGAAAACGGCTATACTGCCGCCATACTGGATACACTAAAGGAAAAGAACGTTAAAGCGGTATTTTTCCTAACAGGCGATTATGCCGAGCGAAATCCCGAGCTTGTCCAAAGAATGATTGACGAGGGTCATGTTCTGGGAAATCACGGCATGGGTCATAAATCT
The DNA here is from genome assembly GCA_001941135.1 of Ruminococcus sp. Zagget11. Taxonomy (GTDB): domain Bacteria; phylum Bacillota; class Clostridia; order Oscillospirales; family Ruminococcaceae; genus Huintestinicola. The sequence goes on along the minus strand of MSHL01000047.1, from coordinate 45,579 downwards.
CTCCCCGGCCTTAGCGAAAGCGAGATGGAGGAGGAAATTATGTCCCTGCATGATTATGTCCTCGACAATTTCGGCGTCACTATGACGCTTTTCAGACCGCCCTGCGGCGAATATTCCGAAAGGGCGCTGGCAAAGGTTAATTCCTTGGGCTACAAGACAATACTTTGGAGCTTCGCCTACTGTGACTGGGACGTAAACGACCAGCCTGACAGGACGGAGGCTTTGAAGAATGTCACCGATGCGGCACACAACGGCGGTATTTACCTGCTTCACAGTGTTTCCGAAACCAACAGTGCTATACTGGGCAGCTTCATTGACAATGTAAGGGCACAGGGTATGGACTTTGGCGTTGACGGAGTGTTGTAATTGCCCTAAAGCTTGACATCGATTCGGCAATGCCGAGTTTGATATATCTTGTTCTGTTGATGCAGACGACAGAACCTCGTAACTCCTTGTTTCATTTGGAGGGAAGCGGCGCTAACCGTATACCTCACGGTTATATTTGATACCTTAGGGTGTCGGATATAGCCGTTTTTATTTCACCTGCTATCAGTTCAAATTCAGATATTCGCTTATTTTCTCAATATAGAGCCTGCCAACGCTGCTGAGAATTATATTTTTCTTTGTAATATAGCCCACCTCCATTTGTCCGTTCTCCCCCGAAAATGGCACTGCACGGAAATCATTTCCGTTAAGCTCGGAACAGATTATGCCCGAACAAAGAGTATAGCCGTTAAGCCCCACCATTAAATTAAGCATGGTCGCCCTGTCGTTTGCCTTTATTATCTGGGAATATTCCTTTTCCGACAGTATTTCCTCGGAGTAATAGAGAGAGCTGCTGTCCCCCTGTTCAAAGGAAAGACAGGGATAATCCGCAAGCTGCGAAAAGGTAATTTCACTGTTTCCCGCAAGGGGATGCCCTTTCCACAGATACACATGGGCGGCACAGTCGATAAGGTGATGAAATTCCAGTTCATTGGCATCAAGCTGCTTTGTCAGTGCGGCACGGTTAAAGTCACTGAGGTAAAGTATACCTATCTCGCTGCGCAGCGCCGCAACATCGCTTATAATATCACGGGTCTTGGTTTCCCGCACCGCAAACTCGTATTCGGACGAATCAAGCTCCTTAACCATTTCCACAAAAGCCTTTACCGCAAAGGAGTAGTGCTGGGCGGATACACCGAATTTCTTTTTGCGTGTTCCCCTGTCGCCGTATTTTTCCTTAATTACCGAATACTGGCTGTAAAGCTGCCGTGCATATAGCAAAAACTCCGCACCGTCGGCAGTGAGGGTTACTCCCCTGCCGCTGCGGTTGAATATAGTAATGCCAAGCTCCCTTACAAGCTCCTTAACAGAGCTTGTAAGGGACGGCTGTGCGATATAAAGCTGCTCCGACGCTTTATTCATAGAGCCTGCCTCGGAAATGGTGATAACATAGTACAGCTGCTGAAGTGTCATAAATTTCCCCTCTTTTTCGGTTTTGCCCTTATGGCTCGCTGTGTTTATTTTAGCATATTTAAAGGGGAAATGCAATGGGATAGGGAATGAAATATATATTTACGAACCGATTTAATCGCGCAGAAGGTCACTTTCCCTGTTTGTATCTGCCGCAACCGCCGCAGAATTTCTCGTTTTCTCCCAACTCTCTCCCACATTTTTGACAGAACATTTTTTGGATTCCTCCTGTATTTGAATTTACTTTTTAGGTCATACCGTCAATATGAAATTATACCGCAATCCGGCAAGGCGGCTGTCGTGACCTCTGCCGGCTCTTCCTCGGTTATAATCTCGGTTCCCGATGATTCGCCCACCACAGGCTGACATGGTCAGGCACATTATTACGGCAACAAGTCCTGCTGCTATTTTTTATGTCAGTTTAAACTCCTTCTGTATAGCAATATGGTTGCATTGATTTTCCAATACAATTTATATTTTATCATATTTTACTTAAAACCGTCTACAATGTGCGTATATATATACTGTAAATATTTTGATAACGGAGAGTGCGGATTTTATGCTCTGTTCATATCTGATTGATACTATTGCATCTTCCCCGCAATTAAGCTGAAATAACCACAACAAGCCATATGGGAAAACAATATCGAAACACCAGCTATCGCTGTCCCTTACACCCCGACTGCACCCGTTAATCCAAATCCCCTCCTTGACAATTACAAGCATATATGGTATAATCAATGCTAATAAGTACCGTATTTGCGGATTGTGAAAGGACAACTGCTGCTATGAATGATTTTGAAAAGCGGCTTTCTCAGATTAAGGAAAGCTATGAAACGCTTATTTCCCGAAAAACCGACCTGTGGGCGATGGCGGCGGGATTTACGAACGCTATGAATACCCTGTTCTCACTGCCGAACACGCACCCTATTTCTGGAAATATGACCTTAACCCCGAAACAAACCCATTCCTTATGGAACGGCTGGGAATAAACGCTGTGATGAACTCCGGCGCTGTCTACCTTAACGGCAAGTATTGCCTTGTGGCAAGAGTTGAGGGTAATGACAGAAAATCCTTCTTTGCCGTTGCGGAAAGCGACAAGCCCACCGAGGGATTCAGATTCCGCAATTACCCCGTTCGTCTGCCTGACACCTGCCCCGAGGAAACCAATGTATACGATATGCGCCTTACTCAGCATGAGGACGGTTGGATTTACGGTGTATTCTGCTCGGAAAGCAAGGACACCTCCTCCAATGGCCTTTCCGCCGCAATTGCACAGGCGGGAATTGTTCGCACAAAGGATTTGGAAAACTGGGAAAGACTGCCCAACCTTAAATCACCCTCCCCGCAACAGAGAAATGTTGTACTGCACCCGGAATTTGTTGACGGAAAATATGCCTTTTACACCCGCCCACAGGACGATTTTATCACCACAGGTTCGGGCGGCGGTGTTTGCTTCGGCTTGTGCGAAAGCATTGAAAATCCCGTTATCTGCGCGGAGGAAAAGGTTATTTCCCCGAGAGTATACCACACTGTTACCGAGGTAAAGAACGGTGCGGGCGCTGTCCCTATCAAGACCCCTAAGGGCTGGATACATATTGCCCACGGTGTACGAAACACCGCTGCGGGCTTACGGTATGTAATATATGTATTCGACACCGCTCTTGACGATCCGTCAAGGCTTATTGCTTCACCCTCAGGTCTTTTCATTGCACCACACGGAGAGGAGCGTGTGGGCGATGTTTCCAACGTTTGCTTTACCAACGGCGCTATTGTCCGTGATGACGGAAATGTGTACATTTATTATGCCTCCTCCGACACACGTCTGCACGTTGCGTCAACCACAGTGGAAAAGCTGATGGACTACACCTTTAACACTCCCTCCGATCCCCTCAGAAGTGCCGACTGTGTAAAGCAGCGCTGCACACTTATTGATTCAAATATGAAATTTATGTAAGGAGCATTACATTATGGAAAAGCTGACATTTCCCTCGGATTTGGGTAAAATACGCATTTGCGGCAGACATATTGTCAAGGATAATGCTCTTTGGCTGAGCTGGAGCGGTTCTTTTCTGGAAATAGCCTTTAAAGGAAAATCCCTTTCGGCGCATATAAAAACGGATTTCTGGGACTGTGACAGGTTTTACGGCAGAATGGCGGTAATTATTGACGACTGCTTTGATTCTCCTCAATGCTTCATGCTGGAAAACGGTGCGGAAAAGGATTACACCCTTTTCTCCTCCGACACCGAAAGGACAGTGAAAATCCGCCTTGTAAAGCTGTCCGAGGCGGCATATGCCAAAACAGCGATTATGTCCCTGACTGTTGACGGCGAGCTTCTCCCTCCTCCTGCGGTGCAGTTTGACCGCCGCATTGAGGTAATAGGCGACTCCATTACCTGCGGCTACGGGATAGAGGGTGTTTTTGAAAAGGACGAGTTCAGCACAACTATGGAAAATCCCCTTAAGGCTTATTCCATAAAGCTTGCTCAAAAGTGTAAGGCTGAATATCAGCTTGTTTCATGGAGCGGCATTGGCACTACCTCATCTTATATAGACCCTGACGTGGACGTGCCGCGAAACGACTGGCTTATGCCGCCCCTTTACCCCTATACTGACAAGGGGCTTGAAAACGTTATCGGCTTTGTGGACGGCAAGGACTATGAGGAATGGGATTTCAGCCGCTTTGTACCCGATGTTATCGTGATAAATCTCGGTACAAACGATGCTTCATGGGTAAGGAACATTCCCGAAAGACGGACGGAGTATATAAACACCTATGTGGATTTTCTCAAATTCATCAGGGAGAAAAATCCCGATTCCTACATAGTATGTACCTACGGTATTATGGGAACGGATCTCAGCAGTGCAATTGACGAGGTTGTTTCCCTTATGAATGACGAAAAAATATCCTATCTCCCCCTTGAGGTTCAAAAGGAGGAGGACGGCATAGGCGCAGACTGGCACCCCTCCGCTGTTTCCCACGAAAAAATGGCTGAAAGGCTTGCCGACTATGTGAACGGTATTTTTGCAAAAATCGGTAAATAACTTGAAAATTCCACAAAATCGGTTACAGGATTTTGTGAGATTTTCCAAAAATAAAATTTTTTCGTAAAAAGCGAATAAATATTGACTTCTCGGTTGTTTTATAAGTATAACAGCAACAAATCTAACCCGAAAGGACGAATGCACATGAAAAGAAAGCTATCCGCAACCATCGCCGCACTGCTTGCGGCTTCACTGGCTATCTCCGCAGCGCCCGCAGCTTATGCGGAAACAGCCAGTGAAGCCGCAAGCACATCGGTAACGGCAGAATCCGCATCGGAGGACTCATCGACCAACAACAGTGACGACATGAAAGCCGCACTTACCATTGTAAAAAGCCGCTACGATATTCCCGAGGAATACACGGTTTTTGACTATTCCGCATCGGAGTACCGTGGCAGAAAGAAGTTTGTATTTACATGGAGAACCGAGGACAATAAAAGCTATATAAACGCAACGGTTTACGGCGGAGTAATTACCTCATTTAATTCAAGCCCCGAGGAATTCAGCAGCTCCTCTTCGATGTCCTTCTGCCCTTTTAGCGATTCGGAGTACAAGACAAAGGCGATGAATTATGTTTATCAGCTTAATCCAGGACTAAAGGGAATGCTCTCCTTTATAAGCATGCGCTATTCGATTTCCTCCTCCGATGTAAGGCTCTACTTTAGCCTGGTTTACAAGGGCGTTGAAATAGATGATAATAGCATTTACGTCGTCCTTGATAAGGAAACCGGAGAGCTGAAATCCTATTCTGGCGATTACTGGGATGACGGAGCTTATACCGAGCCGGGCACTGCGCTGTCCCGGGAGGAAATTCAGGCGATTTACAGAGAGGACGTTACCCTAAAGCCCTACTACAGGATAAGCTATGACTCCGAGGGCAATCAGCTGGTAAACATAGTATACACCACCTCAGATTCCGTATTGTATGATGCCGCTACCGGCGAGGATTCAACCATCTGGGACGACTACAACAAATATATGAATACCTCACGGTATACCAATGGCGAAGTTGTGGTTGAGGAGGCTGACAGCGAAGAGTCTTACGATATGAGAGCGGGTGTTGAAGTAACGACTGCCACTGCCGATGTATCGTTCAC
>MSHL01000047.1:0-39942 GCA_001941135.1 Ruminococcus sp. Zagget11 | reverse complement strand
TCACAAAGCTGCTTTACAAGGATAAATACCTCGGTATCACGAGCAAATACAAGCTTGACAGCTCCTATCTTACCAAAAGTGAAGGGGACGACAGCACCACCTACACATGGAGCTTAAGCTATAACCTTAACACAGAGGATGATTATTCCTATGTAAGCGTTAACTGTGACGCTATAAGCGGAAAGGTCATTTCCTTCTATAAGAGCAGTGCAAGCAGCAAGAAGGAAATTGATGTAGACGATGCCAACGAATTGGCGGCTGCGGCGGCGGAATACTACATGGGAGATAAGTTTGATGAGTATGTAGCGAAAACCTCCAACACCTCCCCTGTTTCCAGCACAAAGGATTACACCGAAACAAGCCGTACCCTCTACTATGTAAGATATGTGAATAATATCGAGGTAACGGGCGATACGGTAAATATCCGTGTAAATTCCGCTGGTGAGGTTACAAGCTTTAGCTATAACTACACCGATGCGGATTTCGGCGACGGCAAGGTTATTTCCACAAGCACCGCTTTTGACAAGCTGTTTGAGCAAAAGGAAATGCGGCTGTATTACGATGGGTTCCGCGATCTGGAAAGCAAGTCACACATCTATTTGCTGTATACAATAGATAACTGGTATATCAACGCAAAGACAGGCAAGCTGTGTAATTATAACGGCATAGAGATTACCGACAGCACGACTTCCGATGATTGCCCCTATACGGATATTGAGGACAGCGCTTACAAGGACGAGATTGAAATTCTCTATCGTCACGGCGTATTTTTAACCACAGAGGACACCCTCTCCCCCAAAAAGGCTGTTACCGAAAAGGAATTTACTGCAATGCTCAATTCCCTTATGTCATCCTCGTATTACTACATCAACAGCGCCACAGATGCGAATACTTCCGTAAGTATAACACGCACCGATATGGCGAAGGTCTTGGTAAATCGTCTTAATCTGACCGCTGCCGCAGAGCTTGACGGAATTTACAAATCCCCATACAGCGATGTTGCGGAGGACGACGAGAATGTGGGATATATCGCCATAGCTAAAGCATACGGTCTGCTCCCCGACACCGACAGCATAAGTCCCGACTCCCTTGTTTCCAGAGAATACGCTCTCCACTGCATTTACAACTACGTTATGGCAAATTCCGAGAATTAAGAAAATATCCGCCGAAAGCATTGTCGTTTTCGGCGGATATTTCACTTACCACCATTTGTTCACAAATCCCCCTTGCATTTTTAACCGCCGATGTGGTATAACTGACTTGTAATTTTATTATGAACGGAGAATTTATATGGATGCAATTGAAGCTGTATTAACAAGAAAAAGCATAAGGAAATATACCGGTGAGAATATTTCGGAGGAAAATCTCCGTACCATTCTTGAAGCGGCGGTAAGCGGTCCTACCTGTGCCAACACACGGGACTGGCAGTTTATTGTGGTCAGGGACAGGGAAACGCTGAACAAAATGGCTGATGCCAACGGCAGACCCGCAGAACCCTTGAGAAATGCCGATGTGGGAATACTTGTCCTTGGCGACTTGGACAGAGCGTTCAGTCCCGCAAAGGATTACTGGATTATTGACGGTGCAATAGCGGGTCAGAATATCTGCATTGCCGCACACGGCTTAGGCTTAGGGGCAGTATGGCTCGGCACCTATCCGCAAGCGGAGCGGGTGGATAATCTGAAAAGGCTTTTTGATCTCCCCGATAATGTAATACCCCACTCGATAATCGCACTGGGCGTTCCCGCAGAAAGTGGTCGGGAAAAACCGCCCTTTGAAGAGGACAGATTTCATTTTGAGAAGTATTGATAGAATAAAAATATCGCCCTGATTATTCTTAATCGGGGCAATATTCTTGAAATTCCTTGTAAATACTTTTTAAAGTATAAAGCAGATAAGTCCGCCGCAGCCCTCGTTTATTATCCTTTCAAGGGTTTCCTGCAGCTTTAGCCTTGCATCTATCGGCATACGATAGAGCTTGTTGTGCAGTCCCTCGTTTACAAGCTCATGAAGTGATTTTCCGAATATATTGGACTCCCATATTTTCGAGGGGCTTTCCTCAAATTCCTTCAGAAGATACATTACCAGCTCCTCCGACTGCTTTTCCGAACCGACTATGGGATTTACCTCCGTGATAATATCCGCTTTCATCATATGAATTGAGGGTGCGGAGGCTCTGAGACGAACACCGTATTTTCCTCCTTGACGGACAATTTCAGGCTCCTCGAGGGTAAGCTCATCGGTGGTTGGCATAACTATTCCGTAGCCTGTTGCCTCAACCTCTTTGAGAGCATTTTCCACCTTTTCGTAGGATTTCTTTATGGCTGTAAGTGATTTCAGCAGTGGCAGCAAATCGCTTTCCGAATGAATTTCTATTCCCGTGGTTTCCCCAAGTATCTTGTAGAAAAGCTCGCTCCTAAAGGTAATGGAAATATCCGCGCTTCCCTTGCCAAGGTCAATATTTCTTATATCGGAATAGGTGACATATTCGCACTCGTGCAGCTTATCCGCAATTGCCTGCGCGTCCCGCACCGTTTCCACCTCGCTTGCGGCACGGCGTATTGCGTCAAACACCTCCGTTTTCAGCCAATGCCCCTTGGCAAGACCCGTTATCCATTTTGGACAGGAAATATTTATCTCCCTTACAGGAAAGCTGAAAAGCACCTGCTTCAAAATAGAATCAATATCGTCAGCATTCAGCTCAAGGCAGTTGATGGGCAGTACGGGTGTTCCGTATTTTTCCGACATTTTTTCGCAAAGCTGCACTGCCTTGGGGGAATTGGGCTCAACGCAGTTCATAAGCACCACAAAGGGCTTATTTATGGATTTCAGCTCGTTTATAACACGCTCCTCCGACTCCTCGTACTCCTCTCTGGGGATATCGGAAATACTTCCGTCCGTGGTAATAACAAGACCTATGGTGGAATGCTCCGTTATAACCTTTCTTGTACCAACCTCCGCTGCCATATTAAAGGGCACTTCCTCGGAAAACCACGGTGTCATAACCATACGCGGGGCTTCATTTTCAATATAGCCGATGGAGCTTGGAACAATGTACCCCACACAGTCTATAAGGCGAACATTGAATTTTACATTCTCCCCCACAACTATTTCAACCGCTTCTTCGGGAATAAATTTAGGCTCGGTGGTCATAATGGTCTTTCCCGCAGCCGATTGGGGCAGCTCGTCAACGGCTCTTTCCCGCCGAAAATCGCTTTCGATATTGGGTATAACAAGGTTTTCCATAAATTTCTTTATGAATGTGGATTTTCCCGTGCGGACAGGTCCTACAATGCCTATGTATATATCTCCGTCGGTACGCTTTGCAATATCGTTGTAAATATCATTTTTTACCATATGCTATTTCCTTTCTATCCTCTCGACTTAATCGGAACAGGGAATAAGCAGCATTTTATCCTCCGCTAAAATATCCCCGTCTATATCATTCTCTTCCGCTACGGAAACCGCATTGGCACGGTATCTTTTGGCTATGCCCCACAGCTCCTCGCCTGCCTTTGCAAAGTAAAGCCGCAATGCGTAATCGCTCACCCCTGCGTCATCCTCCCCGCACTCTATCGCCGATATACAGTTCATAACCGTATAATCGGTCACATAGCCTCTTATACCTATTTCCGCCTTTACCTCCACGGAATTATCGGCGGAAATATTGTATCCGCAGGAAACGACGGGAAAATCTATCCTTATTTCACTGTCATCATGAACGTCATTGAGGTCAAGTCCCGTTTCTGCACAAAAATCCTCCTCAATGGGCACTTCCGTTTCCGAGAGGGAAATATCCCCGTTTTCACTCTTGCCCATAACAAACAGGTGCACATTTCCAAGGAGAATAAGTCTGCCGTTTTCGTTTTTTACGTGTAAGGGAGATGTATCGCACCATGAATCATATATTACCGAAAAGGGGCTGTCCTTGCTTTCACATATTCCCTTGACTATATATGTGCTGTCCGCGGCAGCCGATTCCTTAGGTATTTTAATCGGTGTTACCGTATGTGACGTACTGCACACCGTGGAATATTCGTCCACAGCAAAATCACAAACGCTCCTGCGTACAGCACTGCACTCTATGAGCATAAGCACCTCGCACTGAATTGCCCTTGAGCTGCCGCTGCCGTCCGAGCGGGGCGTAAGCTCACAGGAAATAACCTCCGGCATAATGCGGCAATCATAGCTTTCGTCAATCCCCTCCAAGTCAATTACCTGCGAATAGGGCAGCGTGTACTGCATTGTTGCCACAGTATTTTCACCCTCATAATCCGCCGATGCCGCATACAGCAGGGTTATTTTAATATCACCCTTGGCGGCAAGCCTGCCCGCAATAAGCTTTTTATCGCTTGACGCTCTATATGTGCGCCGATACGAAGCACAGAGCCTATGGGCGGCATGGTTTCATCAAGCTCAAACTCGTCCGAAACCGTTACCCTCTTCGCCGTATGAAGCATGGCCACAGGACAAAGGGCGCTTACTTTTTTCAGCTGTATTCCGCTGCCGAATGCATCACATACGACCTGCGTTTCCTTTTCTCCGCTTACGCAGACATTAACCGTCACCGCACCCCGAATATCGATACGTCTGCGGTTCACCGCACGGCAATTGACATAATCCACCGCCGCCGTAATATGGGGCTGCAAATTCGCCTGTGGGCTGTCAAGGCTGACGGCTCTGTTAAAGACCTGCTTTTGCTCCACGGAATGTACACCCGACGAGCCGCCGTCCGAGCAGTAAATAACCCTTATTCCCACCGTAAGCTCATAGCTTATCCTGTCACCGCTTACAGCACAGGAGGTTATCTTGGGAGATGCGGTACACTTGATTATCCTGAAAATTTCGGGATAATAGTCGGGAAGCACATAATCCAGCTCCACCGACTGCTCCTGGGCGCAGGCACATACCGTTTCTATGCTGCGTATATTCTCCGTATTTACCTTCAAGCTCATAAATTAACCACCTTTTTCACGATAGGGCACAGTAGCTGCCCTTGTTTTTTTTAATTATATGTAAATATGCCGTTCAATATGACTGTTTTGATAAGCCGCAATTGCTTCATTCCCCTTGACAACCGCCTGCGGGTATTGTATAATATTATCACGGGGTATTGACCGCCGGCAATGGCGCATTTTGACGGATAGGGGAAATGTATATGATTACATTCTTGCTGATAATTATTGCAATAATCCTTGTTTGCTCTCCTTTTGCGTTGATTGCGTTATTTTTTTGCTATCGCCGCTTGAAAAAGGAAAACAGGGAGCTGAATTCCACCGTTTCCCGACTTATCTCCGAAAGCAATGCCTTAAAGAGAAAAAATTCAGAACAACCGGTTTTTGAGAACGATGAAAATATCTCCCAAAAGCCATCATACCAAGCCGATGCTTCAAAGCGGCAATCTACAGAGAATAAGACCGTGGGGAATACTCCGAAGCAATCCCCCGCCGCGCCGTCATATACCTATATTTATTCGGAAAATAACGGCTATGCACCGAAGCGCGATACACCTGCGCAAAATCGGAGCGTTCCTGCTGCTAACCCCACTTACATCGACCACCAAAATAATTCCTCTCCAAAGCGCAAGGACTCCCCCGTCAATGCGACAGCGGTTTTAACCGTTCTGGGTGCGATGTTTATTTCTCTTGCGGGAATAGTTTTTGCCGCAGCCGCCTGGGGGCATCTTAACAGCGGTATGCGGACAGGCGTGCTTTTGTCCTTTGCCCTATTGTTTTTTATTTTCCATGCGGCAGCGGAACGCAGGCTACACCTTGATATGACAGGAAAAGCCTTTTACGTTCTCGGCACGGTTTATCTCCCTGCCGCCGTAATAGCTGCCGCTGTAATGCGGCTTTTCGGCGACACCTTCGCCTTTACCGAAAGCGGCTCTCCGCTGGTAATTTCCGTGGTTTTCGCGCCCCTTTGCATTTGCGCCTTTATCGGTGCAGGACACTATTCAAGCAGGCTCTTTGCGGCTGTGGGACTTATCTCCCTTTCGGGATCGATAGCTTCAATTTTGCGGTTTCTTACCGACGACAGCGGGATTTTCTCCCTGTTCCTCGCTGTATATTCCCTTGCTGTAATAGCGGCTGAACCCCTCATTTCCGAAAAAATAACCTGTAAGCCTATAGCCGACAGCTTAAAGCAATTTCCCCTCTATAATACTCTACTGTTGGCGGCGGCTGTGCTTTTCATTTCGGGCACGGGTTATGTTTCCTTGGCCGCCTCGGTAATTTTTGCTCTGTGCTTTCTTACAAAGCGTTTCAGAAGCTCAAACGGGATTATACTGTTCACCGTTTTAATGGCGGCGGGTATTATAAGGGGCTTTCTGCCCGACAGCTTCCTTGATTTTATCGGTGTGAGTGCGGCTCTTTCACTCATTCACTTCATTCTCGGTATATGCGGAATACTAAGTCCGAGAGCAGAAAAAATATTCTCCAAAATAAGCCTTGCGTTCTCCGCAGTCACTGTACTAATAGGCTTTATATTAAATATAGCCTTTCCGCAGGATAATGCAAATCAGACCCTATCCGTAACGATAATTGCGGCGGTAATATTCATTCAGCTTGTAATTATGCATACACGGGAAAAGAGCGACATTTATTCCTCCGCCGCCTACCTCTCCTTTGTGTGGATGATTTACAGTGCTTCCGCCCTCGCTTCTCCTGCGGTAAGCATAGCCGTTTCCTGCGGAGGCGTGCTGCTGTACTGCCTGATATCTCACAGCTCCCGCCTTGAAAAATACATAGGCTTTGACTGTGGGGAAAAGGCTTCGCTTGTGAAAAGCGATATACTTGCACCTATTCTCACGGCAGCATTTATGATAATCGGCTTTGCAGGGAAAATTGATTTTAGCCTTGTTCTGCTTATAGGCAGTGTTACGGTGTTTGCACAAATGCTTTTCCTCACATTTGGGGGATTTTACGGTAATTCTGAATTTGTACGGGTAATGCTGTTCGGGTCATTTGCAGCTTTAATCGGATCTGTATTCTACATGGCTTTCGGTGAGGACGGCTGGTATATACCCGCATTAACAGTCCTTTGCGCATTTTACCTTGTAATCAGCCTTGCACCGTTCTGCGAAAAGGCTTACTGCGATAAAACGGAAATACTCTTTCCTCTTACGGTGATTATTTTCACCGCTATAAACAAAACATATTTTGACATTGCAGCCATAATAGTCGCACTTCAATGCCTGCTCCTGTTTTTCGGGAAAAAGAAAATACGCTTCTTGGATTTATCCTTTTTGGGGTTTTCCCTGGCAAGCTTTTTCTTTGAAAAAAGGATGGCTGTCTGCACCTGCGCACCTATAATTTACATTACCGTTCTGTATCTGCTCCGCACCGTTCCCTTTGCGGCAGGTCTTGTTAAAAGCGATAATTTACGGCAGGAAAAGGGTACGGGGATTTTCCTTAACCTTTCTGCGGCGGTTATGATGCTGTATGCCGCCGTTTACTGCAATGACGACACAAACCTTTCTGCCGCTCTGTTTTTCCTGTCGATTTCCGTTCAGCTTGTTTTCTTCGTTATTGGAAGTGAAAATCGTACCAAACGGATTTTTGCTTCTGTCCTTTACGGTACCTTAACCGTTGCCGTAACCAATTTCTTAACCCTTATATGGGGTGAAACCGATAGGGCATTTATTATGTCGCTGGGTTTTTCGCTTATTCTTTACGGAGTAACAATGCTTATTCCCACGGTGAGGAAAAGCTTCGGGAGCGAGTTCAACAGCGTACTGTTTATTTTATTCACAGTGATATGTGCGAGAATATGTGCGCCGACCCCTGACCCTGCGGCTGTATTTTTCACCGCTGTATTATTAATGCTTATTTGCCGCTGCCTTGCAATGCCCATGTCAAAAGCGTCGTTTTTGCTTATTCCGTTATCGGGACTATCCGCTTTCTTTTTAGCAAGGGAATTATCGGAGAATGTATATCTGATATACACACTTCCGACCTCAGTCATGCTTATTCTGCTGCTTGTTTCCTATATTCCTAAGGTTCATGCTTCTCTGTACAGCAGGCTGTCAGGCACATTCTGCGTGATAATGTCGGTGGGCTTCGCTCTTTCCGCACCCCACCGTCACGGGTACGCCCTTATATCCTTGGGTCTAATGCTCTTTGCGGCGCTGCTTTCCATGCTTCTGTCCACATGGGACAGGAAATCGGGAAAAATAATCCGCATACTTTCCCCTATAGTTCTCATAGGAATATACTTTCCTTTGACATATATTACGGACAATATTTCCACAGCCTTTCGCATAACCGCCTTTGCGGTATTCCTTGCCGCTGTGGCTGTCCAATCCTTTAAAAGGCTCGGCTGCCTAAGCAGACACTACACAGTAGCCTTGTGCGCCATGAATTTGCTGTCGGTCCTCCCCGCTATGGTTCATATGCAGTTTTTCTTTGAGATACCTCTTTTTACCGCCCTGTACTTTTTGATAAGAATGATAAGCACATCAGGCAATTGGGAAAGCGGCAAAAAGGAATTTTACTGTTTGCTCACATTTCTCACTATATCCGCACTCTACTGCGGCGGATATGCCTACGGTAACGAGTATATGACAGCTATCCCCTGCACCGTTCTGCTGCTTATGTTCCTTGCACATAAAATTCTGGAAAGCAACACGGAGGATTTGCCCCTTATCGGATGTATACCGGAATATCTTTATTGGGCTATGCCCGTTGCATCTGCTGCGGCCGCCCTATGCACGGTGTCCTCACTGTCGCCGATGTTGTTTATCTGGGGACTTCTGACCGCACTGTGTACATGGTCTTTATCCGTACAGAAAGGTGTTACCCTTACCCTTTATCCCGTGCTTTTATCTACGGCTGCGGCGGCTGTAATGCTTTTCGGCGAAGCCACCTCCTATGGGCTTGTGTGCTGCTGCACAGCGGCAATTTATATGGGAATAGGAAGACTGCTTTACCGTGACGGAGTATTAAACCAATTGAAAAACAGCGACAGCTTCACCGTATGCGGTGGTATGCTTTCTCTTTCACTGTTTTCCATTGTAAGCGATTTATTCAGATGGATAGGTTTAGTGCTTGCCGCTCTTATGTTTCTAAGCCTTATTCGTGAAAAGACACCCGCCCTGCGAAAATCCGTATTTTTCACCCTGTCCCTTATCTTTGCGGTATCGGTATGGCAAAATCAGCCCTTTTGGACTATTCCCGAAATTATTGAGCGGGAATACCTGCTGCTGCCCTGTGCCGCAGCCGCTGTAATGCTGAAATACATTTGGCGCGAAAGGGAAAATGCCGCATATACTGTCACGTACATAATAATCTGTGTAATATCCGCAATCCTGCTCCTTGATGCGGTAAAAACGGAAGTGGTCTTTGATGCGGTATTCATCGGCACTGCGCTGATTATAATGCTTGCTTTCGCATTTTTCTCCAAAAGAAAACGCTGGCTCGCTGCCTCCGCAGCAGGCATAACCGCACAGGCAGTACTTTTTACACTGAAGCTCTACGGAAGTATGGCATGGTGGATATACTTACTTATTGCAGGTGTAATACTTATTGCCGCGGGAATTGCAAACGAACGGCGGAAACAGCGTCACAACAGTGAAGATTATGTATCGGAATGGCGCTGGTAACGTTTTCTTCAAGAAAGGAATTTTCCATTTATGGACATTGGAATTGACCTTGGCACTGCCAATATTATGATAAGCCTCGGCGGTAAAGGAGTTGTCCTTTATGAACCGTCTGTGGTGGCTTTTAATAAAAAAACCGAGGAAATCATCGCTATAGGCACCGAGGCTTATAAGATGATAGGAAAAACTCCCGATTATATAGCGGTTATACGTCCTCTTTCCGATGGAGTGGTATGCGACTATGATATGACGGAAAGTATGCTTGCGGAGTTCGTCCACAGGGTCACGGGAAAGCAGATGCTTATGCCGAGGATTGTTATGTGCGTACCGTCTATGGTGACCGATGTTGAGAGCCGAGCGGTTATAGATGCCACCAGACGCGCGGGAGCGCAAAAGGTATACCTTATTGAAGAGCCTGTTGCCGCTCTTTTGGGCGCAGGAGTTGATATTTCCCCCGCAAAGGGTCATATGGTGGTGGACATAGGGGGCGGAACTACGGACATAGCCGTTGTTTCCATGAACGGTACCGTTGCAAAATGCTCCCTCAAGGTAGGAGGAAATAAGCTTGATGCCGCAATAATGCGTTATGTCCAGAGCAGATACAGAGTAACCATCGGCGAAAGAACCGCTGAAAACGCAAAGATTTCCCTTGCCAACGTTTTTGAACCTGACGGCAGCAGGACTATGGAGGTCAGAGGTATAAATCTTGTTACGGGACTTCCTGCAAGAGTGCGCCTGTATGATTACGACATCTACAAGGCGATAACCGATGTGGTACTGGAAATTATTCAGGGTATAAGGGATATACTTGAGATTACGCCCCCCGAGCTGGCGGGAGATATATACATTGAGGGAATACTGCTGACAGGCGGCGGTGCGCTGATAAACGGTCTTGACAAGCTGATTGAACGTGACACGGGCGTCCGTGCGGTTGTGGTGGACGACCCCTTGAGATGCGTTGCAAAGGGTACGTCAATTGCATTCAACAAGCTGGACGTTCTTCTCGACGGATTTGAAAAGATATCCCTATATCGCTACAGCGATCAGTCAACTATAGACTGATTATACAAGAAAGGATTTTAATTATGAATGTTGCAATGCTTTTGAAGCCGAAAAGCATGGTTTCTTATATATACGCGGATCTTACCGCTTCGGAGGGTCTTAAGGAATTTATAGCGGGCGGATATACCGCTGTGCCTGTTATCGACAGAGCCGGTATGTATATCGGTGTCGTCAGCGAAAGGGATTTCCTTTATTATATGCTGAAAAATAAGGACGTGGATTTGACTGCGTCAACGGAGATTACGGTGGACAAGCTTATTTGCAGCGACCGTTTTCAGCCCGTTCAGATAGATGCGGACATGGATATGCTTTTCAGCAGAATTATCGAGCAGAATTTCGTTCCCGTAATAGACAGCAGAGGTATGTTTTCGGGAATAGTAACCCGCCGCGATTTGCTTATCAGGGGCAAGTACGGCGAGAAAAAATAATCATAACGAAAGCGGTGTTTTTCCTGCAATACATAGTAATAGATTTTGAGTGGAACCAGCCTACCGTAAAGGAAAAAACCATTACGGAGCCTGTTGTGCTGAATGGAGAGATTATCCGAATCGGCGCTGTGCGTTTAACACTGACCGCCGACGGCTGCACTCCCTCCGATACCTTTCAAATAAGCGTTCTGCCCAAATACTACAAGAAAATGAATTCCGCCGTGGGGAGAGTTACGGGACTTGGCAGCAGTGCCCTTACATTCGGATACGATTTTACCACCTGCTACAGCCATTTCTGCAAATGGTGTTCACCAAACGGCGAGGACTTCTGTCTGCTGGCGTGGGGCGGCGAGGACGAAAGAGTACTTCTGTCAAACCTTGAAATACACGGAATTACCGACCTCCCTATCCCAAGGGTTTACGATATACAACGGATTTTCACCATAGAAATTGCCAAGAAAAACAAGCAGTATTCCGTACAGGCTGCCTTGGAGTTTTTGGGACTGGAAGCGGATTTAAAAGCGCACGTAGCCCTTAATGACGCTATTTTTGCGGCAAGGATAGGTGCGGCTATAAATGTATGTATGCGGCTGGAGCATTACGACCGTATGATTGCGGACGATGAAGCGCAGAGAAGTCTCCGCTACTTCAGAAGCTACCACAATATCCCCACAAAGGACGATGTTTTGAGCAACAGGAAAATCATGAACCGCATTTGTCCCGTGTGCCGCAAAAGGCTCATTGGGTGCGGTGAATGGGTATGGCAGGATGATTTTACCGTTATAAGCTTCGGAAGCTGTCACGAACACGGCGATTTTTATGTACGTATACGCATGAGGGAAACGGATAGCGGAAAATACACTGTAACCAAAATGCTCCGTCCCTCAACGGAACAGTGCATGGCATTCTACGAAAGTAAACAGGAAGTCACCGCAGGAAGCAATCAGTGAGGATTATATAATGAATTTTAACCTTATAAGCTTTTTTGCGGAAAATAGACCGCTCCTTAAATACATAGCCGTAATAAATATCATTGCCTTTTTAGCCTATGGCACAGATAAAGACAAGGCGATAAAAAATCGTCGCAGAATACGGGTTTCCACTCTGCTTACCCTTGCATTTATCGGCGGTTCAGTGGGCGCTCTGGCAGGAATGTACATCTTCCGCCACAAAACAAAAAAGAAATGCTTTACCATAGGTGTACCTATAGCGCTGATACTGCAAATTGCACTGCTTTTCTGCCTTATGAACCTGCCGCTCCAATAAAATCACCCGACTTTTTATCATCGGACGATTTTTCTTATTTATTACAGTGCAAGGGGCGTTTCAAAGGTCGGCTCTTGCTTTTTGAAAAGCACTCTGCCGTTTCTGACGGACATAAGCACTCCCGCACGGTTTCGCAAAGCGTCAAAATCACTGACCGCATCTATAACTATAAAGCTTGCGGGATTATTTTCCCTTATGAAATAGCTTTCCCCAGGGCACATGGTCTTTGCACCGTTTGCGGAAATTAGGTCAAGGGCTTTATTCATATATTGGGGCGATGTTAAATGACCGCCGTGAAAGTCCGAATCAAGCACATACGTCAGATTTCCGTTTCCTAAGGGATACCACGGGTCACAAATGGAATCTTGGGCAAAGCATACGTTTATGCCCTCATCAAACATTTCCTTTATTCGGGTAAGTCCCCGCCTTTTGGGGTATGTATCGTATCTTCCCTGCAAATGGGTATTTTCCGTGGGGCAGGAAATAAGGTTTATTCCCGATTTTTTCAGCAGCTTCATCAGCTTGAATGCGTAAGCGTTGTTGTACGAACCCATAGCGCAGGTATGACTTGCGGTGGTTTTTTCACCTATCCCCTTATCCATGGCCTCATATGCAAGCACCTCAACAAAACGTGACATATCGTCATCGGTTTCATCGCAGTGTGCATCTACCATTTTATCGTATTTCACCGCCAGCTCCACGGCTTTTTTCACGGATTTGACGCCCATTTCGGGTGTATACTCAAAGTGGGGAATAGCGCTCACACAGTCTGCACCCATTTTAAGCGCTTCCTCCACAAGCTCCTCGCCGCCCTTGTAGGAATACATTCCCTCCTGGGGAAATGCCACTATCTGTATTTCCACCAGATCCTTAACCTCCTCACGTAGCTCAAGCATTGCCTTAAGCCCCGTAAGATTGGGGTCGGTAACGTCAACATGGGTTCTGATATACTGCGTTCCTCCCAAAAGCTGCTCTTTAAGTCCCTTTCTTGCACGCTGCTTAATTATATCCGCCGAAAGAGTGCTTTTGGAGTCTGACCAGCTGGCAATACCGTCAAAAAGCGTGCCTGTGGAATTTTCCCCGAAGCTTGACGCTGTGAACACATAGTCAAGATGTATATGAGGGTCGCAGTACGGCTCGCAGACAAGCTTTCCCTTTAGGTCGATAACCTCCTCGCCCTCCGCTTCGCAGCATTTACCTATTTTCGCAAATTTTCCGTCCTTTACAAGAATGTCCGTAGTCTGATTTTTGCCTCTGAGCATAGCGTTCTTATACAGTGCCATTTTCCGATCCTCCCACATAAATTACTTGGACTTTGTTTCTACAATTTCCTTGATAATGTACATACCCATTGTAAGGATTATCATAAAGAGTGCCACAACAGCAAGGGTCGGGTCAATGGTTGTGCGCATATTCTCCCACATAACCATGGTGAGGGTTTTGGTATTCGCACCGGAAACAAAGGTTGTTACCACTACCTCGTCAAGACTGGTGACAAAGGCAAAAAGTATGGAGGATACCAAAGATGAACGCACGGTGGGGAGAGTTACCTTGAAAAATGCGCCTATAGGCGTTGAACCCATACTCATCGCCGCAAGCTCTAAGTTTTCATTCACATTTGCAAAGCCTGACATCATGGTCACGAACACCATCGGTATTCCAAGGAGCGTATGGGCTAAAACCAGTCCCACAAAGCTGTTGGTAAGACCTATGGGCGCAAAGGTGGTATAAAGTGCGACGCCCACTACAACAACAGGGACTACCATGGGTGAAATCATTATGCTCATGAAAATGGATTTTCCTTTAAACTCCAGCTTATTCATGGCAAGGGCAGCCATAGTTCCCAGTGCCGTTGCCACCAGTGCGGAAATCACCGCAATAATAAGGCTGCGCTCCAATCCGACTATCCACTGCTCGTTGGCAAAGAATTTATCGAACCATTTAGTGGAGTATTCCTCAACGGGAAACTGAAAGTAATTAAGACTTGTAAACGCTTGAGGTATAATTACCAGTGCCGGCAGAATCATTATTATGATAAGCAGAATACAGTAAACGTACAGCATATTCCTCACCTCTTACCTTTTGGGAACAAAAATATTGCCAACAAACTTAAACGCAATTCCCAGTATCACGAAAACTATTACCAACAGCTCAAAGGACATTGCTGCCGCAAGGTTCGTGTTGAAGCTGTTCATGTTCTGCTCAATAAGGTTAGACATCATTTGGTTGTTTGCACCGTCAAGAAGCGCGGGGGCAATATAAAATCCCAGTGAAAGCACAAATACCATCAGCGAGTCGGCAAAGATACCCGGAACGGACAGCGGCAGAAATACGTCCACAAAGCCCCTTGCAGGGCGTGCGCCCATAACCAATGCCGCCGTGGAAAGATTTTCGTCTATTCCCTCCATATTGGATTGCAGGCTCAGGAACATATAGGGCAGAAGTATATGGGTCATGGAAACGCAAACCGCTCCCGTTGTGTACAAAAACTGTATAGGCTCATCGGTAATATGGAAAAACATAAGGAGCTGATTAAGCACGCCGTTTGTCTGCATGATAATCTGCCATGCAAAGATTCTTACCAGCATACTCATCCAGTAGGGAATAAGTATTCCCCCCGTGATAAGCCTGCGTACTATGGGCTTTTTCGCTCTGACGGAAAGATAAGCGGCAGGGTATGCCAGCAGCAGGCAGGCAATCGTCACTATCACCGCCGTTTTCAATGTGTTCAGCAAAACAGTCGTATAAAGTGGTTCTGTCAATATTTTTACGTAATAATCAAGGGTAAATCCATCCGTACCCACAAAGCTTCTCTTTAATATCCCCAGCAGGGAAATTATCAGGGAAACCACCACAAAAAGCAGCGGCAGCAGCATTATCACCCATTTAAGACCGGTAGCTTTCGCAATTCTGTGTGAAGCAGGAACACCGTGGGCGTTAATATCACCGGAAAAGCTCTTAATATTCTCTTTGCTCACAGCAATCACTCCCCTATAGAACCAAACTCGGCTGACAGCGGAGTATTCCCCGCTGCCGCCATATGTTTTTCTATCGTCTTAGGAAACAAGCCATGCGTTAAATCTCTCCTCTACCTCGGGAAGATATTCAGCCCAGTAGCTGCTGTCCAGATACATTTCATTTTCAAGCTGTTCCTCGGACTGACCAAGCTCGACCTTCATTTCATCGCTCATAAGCGCTACCGCCTCGGGGTTGGTAGAACCGTAAGGAATAAGCTCCGAGAAGCCGTGCTGCTGTTCAGCCTCGCTTATAAATTCAAGGAACTTCATTGCATTTTCCTTGTTTGGGGCATTCTTGGGGATAACCCAGCCTGCGGCGATGATTATACCCTCGTTGTAATTCATATCAACGGGCGATCCCTCATCTCTTGCAGTGGCAATTCTTCCGCTCCATGCAAGGGCAATATCGGCTTCACCTGTTGCCAGCATCTGTGACGGCTCCGCTCCCTTTGTCCACCATACAATGCTGTCCTTGATTGTATCAAGCTTTGCAAAGGCTCTGTCCAGGTCAAGAGGATAAAGCTCATCCATAGGAACGCCGTCCGCAAGCAGCGCAGCTTCAAGCACCGTTACCGGATACTGCCATACCGCACGCTTACCGGGATATTTTTCCGTATCAAAGAAATCCTCCCAGCTTTGAGGTGCAGTGGATTCATCATACTTTGTGGTGTTCCATGCAATAACGGACGTATATGTTTCCGCACCCATTACATATTCAAGCTGTGCTTCCTCGTCTATCCTCGTAGTAACTACGTCATAGTCAATAGCCTCCAGATAGCCCTGTTCGCCTGCATAAGCGCCCCAGTAAAGGTCGCAGTTCATTATATCCCACTCGGTGGTATTATTCTCAACCATAGAAATAAGCTTAGCATAATCGCTGGGTGTAACTACCGTTACCTCTATTCCCGTCAGCTCCTCAAAGGGTTCAACAGCGGAGGCAATGCGGGCATCGGTATTTGTACCGCCCCAGTTAACGAATACAAGCTTTCCCGTATCGCCGCTCTCACTATCTGTCGAATCCGACGATGAGGGATCACTGCAGCTGCAAGCCATTGCAGAAACCATTGTTACCGCCATAAAAGCAGCCATCATCTTCACATATTTCCTTTTCATACTAAACTCCTCCTTAAATCGGGCATCGCCCTATCATTCAACGAACGCTTAAGCGGCAGGTATAAACCTATCCTCCACCGTTTTAAGTATAACGCCCTTTTCCTTTTCGTAAATTGTAGTAACGCAGTTGGCATTAAAGAAAAACTCCAGCTCCTTTTCACCCGCATACTTTCTGTATGCTTCCGGAGAAATCTTAACGCTCAGCTCGCTTGAATCGCGGGTCTTTACAAGCACCCTGTAGTAATCGCCCATATAAACGCTGTTCACTATCGAAGCGCGGAAGGAATTGATATGTCCCTCCCTCTCCTTCATAAGGTGAATAAGCTCGGGACGCAGGGCAAGCAGTACATCATCAAGATTATACTGTCTGCGGTCGAGAGGCTCCTCAACTCGGATAAGCTCCTCCGTCAAGCCTGTTTTCACCATGCTGACCCAGCAATCCGATTCCTTTTTCTTTGACTCCACTACGCCCTTTATAAGGTTTGTATTGCCTATAAACTCGGCTACAAATTGGTTCTTAGGCTCTTCGTAAATCTCCTCCGGGGAGGAGCATTGCTGTATAACACCGTGGCTCATAATGCAGATTTTATCCGACATGGTAAGCGCTTCCTCTTGATCGTGGGTAACGCTTATGGTGGTTATACCAAGCTCATTCTGTATGCGCTTTATCTCAAACTGCATTTCGTGGCGCAAATTCTTGTCAAGAGCGCCTAAGGGTTCATCCAAAAGCAGCAGCGGCGGATTATAGACGATAGCCCTCGCCAGCGCACATCTTTGCTGCTGACCGCCGGAAAGCTGCTTTGGCAAGCGTTTTTCCATTCCGTCAAGCTTTACCAGCTTGATAATGTCGTTTACCCTTTCTCCTATTTCAGCCTTTGAGCATTTCCGCAGCTTCAAGGGATATGCTATATTCTCCTCCACTGTCATATGGGGAAACAGCGCATAATTCTGGAAAAGCATACCTATATTTCTCTCATATGCTTTTTTCCGCGCCACGTCCTCGCCGTTGATAAAGATCTGACCGCTGTTAGCCGCTTCAAATCCCGCAATGATCTTCAGCAAAGTTGTTTTACCGGAGCCGCTTGAACCGAGTATTGTGAGAAATTTGCCGGGCGCCGCTTCAAGGGAAACCGTATCCAGCGCCTGAAAGCTGCCATAGAATTTGCTGACATTCTCAATCTTTATGCTCTGTCCTATAGTTGACATGATACCTCTCTCCTTTCGGTACACGGTCAAAAAGCGGCGCTATCTCCCTAAGGGGGAATAGCGCCGTTGCTGTTCGTGTACATTTTCTTTGCTGCTGCCGATATCTCCGTATCAGCATGGTTACATTATATCACCGCCCAAGCAAAAAGTCACTGTATGCAAGATACAAAATTAAATCTTGCTTTTTGTACTGTGAGTACGTTGAAAATTTCCCTAAATTTATAGTATAATAAAGTTACGAACCTTGAAAATATGCAATTTTATATTTAATTTCTTGCATTTTCGAGGTGCTATTCACGTAAATCCATTATAATAAAATATAATATCGAGGGAGTGTTCATTAATGAACGGAAATAATGTATATATGAAGTATATGACATGGAGGGAATTTGAAGAAAAGAAAAGCCACGGGGTAATACTTCCCGTGGGTTCTGTGGAGCAGCACAGCCACCACCTCCCCCTTATAATCGATTCCCTTATCGCAGAGGAAATTTCCGTTAAGCTGGCGGAGAAAATAGATGCCGTAGTAGCGCCTACATTGACATACGGCTATAAATCCAAGCCTCTCAGCGGCGGCGGTCCTCTTTTCCCCGGAACAATTGACCTTTCGGGACAGACGGTTATTTCCCTTGCGGCGGATATACTGGAGGAGCTTTGCCGCGATGGGGTTAAGCTGATTTTCGTAAATAATGCACATTTTGAAAACGAAGCTTTCCTGCTTGAAGCCATAGATATAGTATCAAGGAAATATCCCGAAACCGTTATTCTTGAATCCAACTGGTGGGATGTACTTTCACAGGATATTATCGACAGGGTTTTTGAGGACGTACCCTTCCCCGGCTGGGCGTTGGAGCACGCGGCAATAACCGAAACCTCCCTTATGCTCTATTTAGCTCCGCAGC
Organism: Ruminococcus sp. Zagget11; assembly: GCA_001941135.1. Taxonomy (GTDB): domain Bacteria; phylum Bacillota; class Clostridia; order Oscillospirales; family Ruminococcaceae; genus Huintestinicola. Next base: position 21,350 of record MSHL01000047.1, on the reverse strand, counting down.
TTGTGCGTGAGGACAAAATTCCCTCGGAAACGGGCTTTGAACCGCTGCCCTACCACAAATACCCCATTGTAAAGGGAATGGTTCCCGAAAGCGGTGCATTGGCAAGTGCAAAGGGTTCCTCCGCTGAAAAGGGGAAAATCATCACCGATGCCGCTGTAGCCGAATTTGTAAAGATAATCGAAAAATACACTAAGTAGCAAAAGCAATGTGCAGTCGGTAAAGTACGACTGCACATTGCTAAAAATCGTTTAGATTTATCCCGAAATGCCGCATAATACGCAGTGCGTTTACACACTCGCTCTTTGCGGTCATATCGTTAAAATCAATCTCCAAAAGGGACTTTATCTTCTCAACCCGATAAACCATAGTGTTCCTGTGTACAAATAAATCCTCCGCCGCCTTAACAAGGTTGCAGTTGCAGTTCAGGTATACCTCTAAGGTTTTCACATATTCCGTACCACGCTGCTTATCGCTGTCTATAAGGGGCATAAGGGTTGTATAGCAATAATCTCTTAACTCCTCGGTCTTTCCCTGTGCCGTAAGCAAGCGGATTATTCCCAGCTGTGAATAAAGGGCAATATGTACGCTTTCGCTGCTGCTCTCGGCAGCCTCAAGGGTTTGTTTTGCCTCCGCATAGCTTTTTCTGAAGCTCTCCGCTCCCGTGTCCGCTCTGCCTATACCGCCGTATATCTTAGCACCGCTTTGCTTTTCAAAAAAATCATTGCATATTCGGTTCAGCTCCTTGCAAATTACCGACAGCTCGCTGTTATTGCATACCATATATCCGAAAATTTCGTTCATGTATGTGCTGATAACAATATTTATCCCCTTGGCGTAAAGGCTGTTTTCAATGGTTCTGCTAAGAGATGAAAGTATGTTGTCATAGTCCCCCTGTGGCAGATCCTCATCGCCGACAGGACGTATTATCAGCATTGCGGCGTCCGAATCCACATCAACACCGCAATGTATCCCCATACTCCTGACCGAGGAAAGAGAAATGCGGTTTGTAAAAAGCAGACCCGAGAAAAATGCCGCTATACTCCTCTCGTTAAAGCGATTGAGTATAAGCATATCGGCAATTTCCTTGGTGACGTCCACAAGCTTTAGCTCCCACGGCATTTCATAAAGGGGCATATCCTCGTTTTCGGCTATTTCTATAACCTCCCTCGGAATTTCCCTTATATGCTCGGGATTTATAAGTATAACGATGCCTGATGCCGCATTTTCCACACATTCACGGGTTATGGAAATAAGGTTTTTATCGGAAAAGCCGTCCTCCATACCTGTGATAAAAACAAGCTCACCGCCGTGAATCCAGTCACTGACACTGACGTCTTGATTTATGTAAACCCATGAAATAATATGGTCAAGACCTCCCTCCCCCGCCACAAGGCTGATACGTTCAAAGCATTTAAGCTCGGAAAGATTTCTGCATTTGATATTCATAACTTATCCCTCCGCAAAGAAAAAAGGTGATTTCATGTCCAAAAAGCTATCTCCCCTGCTGATAGCCGCAGCAGGCTGTCTGTGGGGTACTCTGGGTATTTTTGTAAGAAAATTTGAAGACTGCGGAATATCCTCTATGAGTATTGTGTTCATACGCTCCCTGATTACGGCGGCTATTACCCTTTCTGCGGCAGCTCTGTACGATAAAAGGCTGCTGAAATTCAGATTAAGGGATATATGGATATTTATAGGTATGGGACTATTAAGTATAGTTTTCTTTAACTATTGCTATTTCACCGCAGTAACTCTCATGTCTCTTTCCGCTGCCGCAATTCTACTGTACACCTCGCCGATTTTCGTAATGCTGCTGTCGGTACTGCTTTTCAAGGAGAGGGTCACTAAAAGAAAGATAATATCCATTGCCGTTTCACTTGCAGGACTGGTGCTTGTTACAGGAGTTGTGGGCGATGCGCAGGACATAACGCCCGTGGGGATATTATTCGGCATTGGCTCGGCAGTGGGATATTCACTGTACAGTACATTCAGCCGTACGGCGATAAACCGAGGATATGACGCATTGACGGTGACGGGGTGGTCGTTTGCGGCAGCCGCCGTATTTTCCGCTTTCACCGCAGATTTCAGTGCCTTGGGAAATATGATTACCCTAAAGCCTGCAATGCTGCTATATACCATAGCTTTCGCCGTATGTGCCTCGGTGCTGCCCTATATGCTCTACTCAAAGGGACTGGAGAACACGGAAAACGGCAGGGCGGCGGTAATAGCCTCAATAGAGCCTGTAGCCGCCACTGTTTTCGGTATGGCGCTGTACGGGGAAATACCATCGCCCCAATCCGCTGTGGGAATTGCCCTTGTTATTGCCGCAATGATTGTGAGCAATGAAAAAAATAAAGAGGCTTGTGCGGAGTAAATCTGCAAACCTCATCGTTCACTATCATTATACCACATTCAAAAGCGGAATAAATGCGAATAATATAATCTTTCTGTAAACAACCGCACCTGTTTCCACCGACCTTTACGGCGATATTTGGAAACAGGTGCGATTATTTTTGAGGGATAAGGTCATTTACAGCTTGCTTTTCAGAAAAGACAGCACATCGGCAATTTCCGAAACAGGTTCGGGATTTTCACTGTTGAGCCAATCGCAAAGCACCGTGAATGTGCCTTGGAAAATAAACCGCTGTACATACTTAGCCTTTGTTTGGGGCAGACAGTCTGCATCGGATATATTCCGAAAAATAACACCTATTTCCGGGATTGAAAATAAATGCACAGCAAATTCCAACATGGGTACGGAACGCACAAGGACACGAAAAATATCACGCTGTTCATACAGATGATTCAGAACCGACAAAATCGCATTGGGACTTTGCGCTATTATCGTCTTTAAATTCTCGTCAAGCTGCGACAGAAAATCCGATTCTATTTCAGACAAAAGCTCCCCCTGACTGCCGTAATATTTATAAAATGTGGTACGATTTATGCCCGAAACGGCACATAGCTCGCAAATTGTTATCTCGTTCAGCGACTTTTCCTTCAACAGCTTTAACAATCCGTTTTTCAGCATTGCTTTACTTAGTCGTATTCTTTGATTTTCCATAGCTTTGCACCTCACCAAATAATTGATATTTATTGCTTTGCCGACAAAACGGTGTATATTTGTTGACTACACATCATTTTGAAATCAACAGTCTGTTGACTTCAAGTCTATATGTATATTATAATATTATCAAGGCAATTTGTCAATCTGTTTTGGGAGGTTTTAAAGTGAAATTCTGGCGAAGAAACTGGTATTACATAGGCGGTATTTTATTTGTGGTGCTTGCTTTTGTAATGGGACTGTGGGGCTGCGATCATTTAAGCAAAATACGGGTTATACTCATTTTCAGTTGGATGGGTATGCTCATGCACCAATTTGAGGAATACGCTTTCCCCGGCGGCTTTCCCCTTATATCAAATATGGCGGGACTGGGAGAAACCGAACACCCGGAGCGATACCCCTTAAATGCGCGTCAAAGCTTTTTAAGCAACGTTATCTTCTGTTACCTAAGCTACATTATCCCCATTTGTTTTCCCAATCTCATCTGGATGGGAGCTTGCCAGGTGTTGGCGGGTGTATGGCAGCTGCCCGGTCACGGTATTGCCATGAATCTCCGTCTGAAAAGCAAGTACAATCCCGGACTTGCCTCTACGGCTTTCCTGCAGACACCTGTGGCAATCTATTACATTTGGTATGTATGCACATATATGCCCGATAAGGCGGGACAGCTATGGTGGGGTATTCCCGGATCTATACTTATGCTGCTGCTTACGTTTATCGTTCCGATTCTCCTTATGAAGGATAAAAATTCCCCTTATCCCTTTGAGGGCAGGGAGCTTTACGGCTACAATAAGGAACACGTCAAGGCACTTTGGGAAGAAAGAAAAGCCGCTAAAATTGAGAAGGAGGAAAAGACATGAAAACTAAGCTGGATAAATGGTGCGATATAGACTGGATAATCTTTATCTGTATCACAGGCGTTGTTGCCGCCGTTGCTGCGGCTATCTTCTGGGAGGATATGCCTTTAGGGGCAAAGGGCGGTATATTTGCGGCAGTCATTATGCCGTTCCACGTTCTTGAAGAGTGGAAATTCCCCGGCGGACTTCATCATTTTTATAATGTCATACTGGGACCCAAGGACGGAGAAAAGCGGCAATTGGATCGCTACCCTATGAGCCGCCTTACCGATATGATTACAAACATTGGTCTGCAATGGATTCCGCTGGTATATCTTGTAATATGCTTTTTTACGGATCTTTCAAACGCTGCGGCACTGTGCATTATGTTCCTTTGCTTTATTGAGGTTCTGGCGCATACAAGTGCGGGAATATTCACCTATTTTCTCCTAAGAAAGGACGGCAAGAAAACCATCTATCACCCCGGCTTTGCCACTTCATGGATGATGTTCCTGCCTGCGGGGGTATATCTTGCAAGCAACCTTGAAAATGTCACAGCAGGCGATTGGCTTTGGTGCGCAATTCTGTTTGTAATAATGATGCTTATCTGTATTCCCCTCACCGAAACGCCGCTGAAAAAATGGGTAATAAAGCAGGAAAAGGGAATGTTCGCTTTTGAGGACGAAAAGTATTATAAGAAATATCCAAGCTTCGGTAAAAAATAAAGGTTAATCGGCAAACCCATGGGACTTATTTACAAGCCTCATGGGTTAAATGTTTTAAAATCTGAATTACTCTATCCCGATGCCGATACCCTCCGCTATGCTCTCCGACTTCACTAAAGCGAGCTTACATTCGGTATAATTTTCATCGCTGTATTTTATAACAGCCAAATCACCGTTTTCATTGCTCCTTGCGGCATAGATGTAGGGGCAATCGGGAATATTTATGCTGATGTAGGCAATTTTCCTTGTATCCGTATCTATAGCCACTGCGTCGATTTCATTAAAATCGGTGTAATTGCCCGAGCTGCTAAAGAACATTTGCAGACCCTCGGCGGGATTATTCGTATAGTTAAGGGGATAGGACAAAAGCGCCTTTGAGGGGGATATTACCTGATAATTGTCTGTAATACTGTCCCCGATACAGGCAATAACCGCTTTATCCTCATAGAAAGCACCCCCGTCAACAATTGCCCTGACATTGCAGCCTCCGATATAGTAACAGCCGTCCATGTATTTCATATACCTTATCTCGTCCACATCAAATGCAGTGAGATTATACTCCTTGAGTTCATTGCCCTCAAGATCAATTTCTCTTATCAGTGTTTCCGCCTGCAAATCCTCGTCATACCTTTGCAGTACCGGCAGCAGCTTATTGACCTCCGAACAAAGAGCAGCGGGGTAATAGCCATTATCCTTAATTGCACAGCGATAGACCTCCGATGAGGCGTTTTCTTCAAAATCATATATCCTTATGACACCGTCACCCGTGCCCTCCTCAAGATAAAAATATGCCAGACGTTCATTGTTAATATTGGCTATATACTGCTCTATACCGGCGGCATGAAATTCATCACCCACATAAAAGCTTTGTGTCTGAATGTCATAAACATAAACCGTGGATTTAACACCGTCGGTTTCGTATGTACTTGGGATAATCACAAAGTATCTGTCACCAATCACTGTATACAGATGGTGATACATAGCCTGCCAATCCACAGTGCCTATATTGCTTATATTATTATTTTCGGTATTGCAAAGGAATATATCCGGTCGGTTATTATCAAAATCGGCAGCTGAGATAAAAATATTTGAACCTGAGTACGCCAAAATATCGGAGCTTTGCATATCTATATCCCCAAGGTCAAGGTACACAGTCGGATCAATGGTATAGACAGTGGAATTTTCGCTCATTGTATATTTTTCCACATCTGCCGAACCGTCCTCCCGTACTCCCGAGCAGGAACAAAGAAAAGCGGTTAGCAGCACCGTTCCAAGCACAGCCAAAAATGATTTTACATTGATTTTTTTCATAATATACAGCTCCTTAATTTTGTGTTTTTCAAGCGTTTGCTATCTTATCAACTCAATTATTTTATCACATTCGGAGTAATCCACATCTTGCGTGAACATATTATAAATGACAGTTCCTGATGCAAAGGAAACAACCATTTGATTATCTTCCATAGACTTTATACCGGTATGACCGTTTACCGTTATTTCTGTAAGATTATGCTCGTCACTGGGTATTCCTATACCGGACAAGGAATTATCATCGTGATAGTTTGTAAAGCATAAAGCTACATAACGTGTACCATTAGTAAACGTAAAGGCAGCTACGTCTGAATATTCATTTTTATTGGTGTACATATCGGTCAATATAAATCCCTCCGGTAGATAACGGGGAGTTTCTATGTATATATCCATATCTTCACAAACCGCTATGATTCCATAGGGGTCGTTCTCGGTGGTGGGGAGGATAATTTCCTCCTTTTGCTGTTCTTGACCTCCGCCCGCAAGTTCGACAGCATAAGAAAAAGCGTTCATATGGCTCACGGAAAAGGTAACTATATTTACGGATAAAATCACAAAACAAGCGGCAGCCAGTCCCGCCGCCCACTTGGGGCAATGAAAATAACTGCTTTCTCTGCGGCGAATTTCATTTAATATATCCAGTCCCTTTTCCGCATCGCCCTGCAAAGGCTCTCTGTCCTGCTCTTTAAGCGCATTAAATATAAGCTCTGTACCTGTTTCCCCGTGGGATGTTATAAGCTGCTTTTCCGAAATAGTTTGTAATTCAATTGCGGATTTATCAATATCATTCCTATTCCTTTTATAAGTACGACTGACCTCCTTTTCCGCCGCCTGCCACAGCTTGGCATTTATATCCGTACTAAGCCTGAAATTCTTGAATTTCTCCGACAACAGGAGAAATACATCTGTGGTACATTTTTCGGCTAAATCACGGCTTTCAAGCACTAAATAGCTGTAATTAAGGACTTTACGGTAATTTTCTCTGTAGAAATCATCGAAGTTCACATTATTTCCCCCTATATAAATAAAATCTCCTCAAAAGGGCGATTATTTCAAATTATTTTTTCAAAAATGAAAGTTTGTGAAATGTGCATAAATATCGGCATTAATTTCGGTAAATTAGTATAATGCTACTACCCCCTACCGCTTTCGCAAAATGTCAGTAATTAGTATATCATGTTTATTATCCCATTTCAAGGATTTTGGGGAGCATTTACATAATATTCATATGCATTAATACCCTGCCACGCTTTAATGTGACAGGGCAATAATGCTATTTACCGCCGTGTTACCCGAAAGGTCACGGGCATTTGGGGATTTTCGGTTATAATGGGGCTGTCAATAACCATATTCAGCAAATCAAGCTCCGCCGCTCGGTATAAGAAATTCTCCACTGCGGTATTCAGCGTTTCACCGCTATAGTCCGATACCGTTTCGCCGATGTATTTATCTTCCACGCTGTAATCAAGAGTTACCTCGCAAATAATGCTTTCATCCTGCGCGGTAACGTTATAATCATACTTCATAGTGGGAATTTTAAGAGAAGCGGTGTCACTATCACCCTTAACAGAAAAATTCTTTGCCCCCTGCAAAGCATTGAGAATAGCCGTTTCCTCCTCGTCAAGGAATCGTATAATACCGTTTTCCGCAACTGCACTGCCCTTTAGCGCCTGCACACTCACATCCGCTTCGGGTATCACAAGGACATCGCCATATTTTGCGGCTGAAATAGCTTCAAGCAGCGTTATCGGAATAATCCGTCCCTGAGATTTATAATACTCGAAAGCAGAAATACGGCTTTCCGCAGTTATAAGCTCGCCGCTGTCGTCATTGGCGGCTACAAAAAGTGAGGGCTTTTCGGAATAAACCACATTACACCCGGAGGATATCCGTCTTTGCACAAAGGAACCGAGCAGCTCACTGTTTCCCAGTATTTTACCATCAACGGCAATAAGCTGACAGCTGCCGAAAAAGACGGATTTTCCGCCGCTGCGGCGTATATCGTCAACCGCATCGTCAACGGTATCGCCCCTACCCGAAAGAACCTCAAATTCGGGGGCGACCGCAGAGGAAATATCGCTGTCCTCCGTGCTGTACACCTGCAGGGTAAGGACAATATCCTCCCCGTCCCGCTCAATACCCATCATTCGGACAAATTCGCGATCACTGACCTGCACCGCAGCCTGACAGCCCGTAAGCATTATAACCATAGGAAATAACAGTAACAAGATTCTTTTCATAAAGCACCTCCGCAGCTGTTATATGTTATAAGCAATTTCCCCGAAAATATACATTTTTCCATAAAAAAAAGGACTGCCGTAAAACGACAGTCCTTTGAGAAATTTAAACTTAATTACTTAAGCTCAACAGTAGCACCGGCAGCCTCAAGCTTAGCCTTGAGCTCCTCAGCCTCAGCCTTGGGAGCAGCAGTCTTGAGAGCCTTAGGAGCGGACTCAACAGCTTCCTTAGCTTCCTTAAGGGACATACCGCAAGCGTCCTTAACAGCCTTGATAATGTCCATCTTCTTCTCGCCGAAGGAGGTAAGTACAACGTCAAATTCGGTCTTTTCAGCCTCGGCAGCAGCACCGCCTGCAGCAGGACCTGCAGCAGCTACAACTGCGGTTACGCCAAACTCTTCCTGAATAGCCTCTACAAGCTCAGCAAGCTCGAGAACGGAGAGAGCCTTAATATCTTCAATAAACTGTGTGATCTTTTCAGATGCCATGATAATAATCTCCTTTTCAATAATAATTTTTACGATGCATTAAGCAGCCTGTGCAACAGTATGCTTATGCAGCTTCCTCTGCGGACTGCTTATCTGCAAGAGCCTGAAGTGTTGCAGCCAGCTTCTGAAGGGGTCCCTGGAGAGAACCAACCAGCTGTGCAAGAAGTACGTCCTTGGACGGAATCTTGGAAAGAGCAACAACACCCTTTTCGTCGTAGATTTCACCCTCAACGAAACCTGCCTTAAGGTTAAAGTAGTTCTCGTGGGAGTCAGCAAACTTACCGAGAATTCTTGCGGGAGCGGTCTGATCATTCTCGCATACTGCAATAGCGGTTGTGCCCTCTAAAACTCCGCAGAGCTCGTCAAGACCAACCTCCTTGAATGCACGGGAAAGAAGAGTATTCTTCTCAACGAAGTATGTTACTCCTGCCTCTCTCAGCTCTTTTCTAAGGATAGTATCCTCCTCAACGGTAATACCTCTGTAGTCAACGATAACTCCGGAGGAAGCAGTCTTAAGAGCCTCGGTAATCCTTTCAACCCTTGCCTTTTTGGATTCAAGTGCCTGTGCGCTTGGCATAAAATTTCACCTCACAAACTTAAAAAGCGGATTTTATGCTATCACCATCATAAATAGAAAAACCCTTTCCAATAAGGAAAGGACCATACATAACAAAAATACGTACGGCAATCTTTCCTCGGCAGGACTTACGCTTATACATTTGCCCCGGTCTAAGTGACGGGAAAACGCACAGCACCTGCTGTCTTTAGAACATGATAGCTTAACGTTGTATAACACAACATGATTATCATATCACATTTTTTAGGAAATGTCAAGGACTATATGACATTTTACAAAATATTCACAAATTTATTCTGCGCAATTATGCAAGGACTATTGACATAAATTTCATTTTGTGATAGAATTAACCTAATGATGTTTTCATTGATTTTGTATTATATTCAAAGGAGAATGATAATATGACCATACGCATTGGTATCATGGGATACGGTAATCTCGGCAAAGGCGTCGAGTACGCAATTACCCAAAATCCCGACACAATACTTGCAGCGGTATTTACCCGCAGAAACCCCGATACAGTTAAGCCTGTGACTGCAAATGTTCCCGTTTATTCCGCAAGCGACATACTTTCCCACAAGGATGAAATTGACGTACTTATCCTCTGTGGCGGCAGCCGCTCGGATCTTCCCGTGCAAACCCCCGAAATGGCGGCAGCATTTAATGTAGTTGACAGCTTCGATACTCACGCAAATATACCCATGCATTTTGCAAACGTTGACAAGGCTGCCGTTTCAGGCGGCAAGGTTGGAATTATATCCATCGGCTGGGATCCGGGACTTTTCTCACTTATGCGTCTTTACGGAAATGTTTGCCTGCCCGAGGGCAAGGATTACACTTTCTGGGGCAAGGGTGTCAGCCAGGGTCACTCCGATGCCATCAGACGGGTAAAGGGTGTCAAGAACGGCAAGCAGTACACTATCCCTGTTGACAGCGCGCTTGAAAGAATCCGCAGCGGCGAAACCCCCGAGCTTACCACTCGTGAAAAGCACACAAGAGAGTGCTTTGTCGTACCTGAGGAGGGCGCAGATCTTAAGCAGATTGAGAACGATATTAAGAATATGCCCAACTATTTCTCCGACTATGACACAACGGTTCATTTCATCACCGAGGAGGAGCTGGAAAGGGATCACAGCGGAATACCTCACGGCGGCTTTGTTATCCGCAACGGTAAAACGGGTGCTGATTCCGCCAACACCCACGTTATGGAATTCAGCCTAAAGCTTGATTCAAACCCTGAATTTACATCAAGCGTCCTTGTGGCTTTTGCAAGGGCTGCATACCGTCTTAACAGCGAGGGTGTCAGCGGCTGCAAGACTATTTTTGACATTCCGCCCGCATATCTGTCCCCTAAGAGCCATTCCGAGCTTATTTCAACAATGCTTTAAGGATAGGATTTGGCGATATTGCCATAATAATAACATATGCCGATGATAATGCAGATTATCATCGGCAATTTTCATGAAAAAAGCTGCCGCATTTTCACACGGCAGCCTAATACGCTTATTCCTTTACACCGCCGAGAGCAACGCCCTCAACAATGAATTTGGAGAAGATGAAGTAAACGACACAGACAGGAATGATTGAAAGCATGATAGCCGCATACTGCGCACCGTAATCGGCAAGCTTATCATTGGAAACGATGGTATTAACCATCATAGGCAGTGTAAGCTGTGATTTTGACCTGGAAATAAGGATCATAGACGGTGTATAGTAGTTATTCCAGTTTGCAACAAAAGCAAATATTGCTTGAACGGCAAAGGCAGGCTGCATCATCGGTATACCGATAGTAATGAATGTCCTAAACTCACCGCAGCCATCTATTCTCGCCGCCTCAACTATCTCCAAGGGGAAGGAGGATTTCATATACTGGCGCATAAAGAATACAATTGCAGGCGCAGCGATTGAGGGGATTATAAGAGGCCAATAGGTATCGGTAAGACCGAGCTTGGTCATGAACTGATAGAAACCAACGGAGGTAACCTGAACAGGAACCATCATTACCGCAAGAATAAATGTATACGCGGCATTTTTCAGCTTGAAATCGTAAACAACAAGACCATAAGCCGTCATACCCGAGAAAAATACAGTAAGGAAACAGGTGCTGAAAGCAATTATAGCGGAGTTACGATAACCAATAAGGGCATTGTAGTTTACCTTACCCGCAGACTCCCACTCAAGAAGAGTTTTGATATTATCAATCAGGTGAAGATTAGGTATAAGTGAAATACCGTTTGTTGTTATGTCCGTAGTCGTTCTTGTTGCGTTTACTATCAGTATATAAATAGGCAACAGACAGATTATAGTAAGCAAAACCAGCACTATCATAACCAAAACGGATTTTACCCTTTTGGAAGTGGTATAGCTCTCGCCTGCAGCAGGATTAGCTGACGACATACTTATATACCTCCCAACTTGTTCTTAAGTGAAGCACGTGATTTCTTGTACTTCTTTGCATCCTTATCGCGGTTAAAGGCAAAGCAAATCGCGCCGAGAATAGTAGTAATAAAGAACAGAATAACGGAAGCCGCACCGGAATAACCGTAGTTAGGCGGTGTCTGATGGAACGCACCATAGATATAAACGGCAATGGTTCTGATATTTGTGTTATCATTAGTACCGTTTCTGTAAAGTGCAGGAATATCATACATCTGAAGTCCACCGATCATGGAGGTTACAACGGTATAAAGCAAGATGGGGCGGAGAAGAGGAAGTGTTATCCTAAAGAAAACCTGTGTGCTATTTGCACCATCGATATTCGCAGCTTCAAAAAGCGATGGGTTAATACCCATAATACCCGACGTGAGCATGATCATAGTATTACCGAACCACATCCATGTCTGAATAAACATAACCATAACTCTTGAGGCAGTCCGATCGGAAACGAAAAGGATCGGACTATCGATTACACCCCAGTTGAGGAGGAGTCTGTTTACGGCACCGAACTGTGTATCGGAGAACAAGGTAACGAAGAGAGCGGCAACGGAAGCGGCAGTTATTATGTTAGGCATATACATAACAACCTTAAAGAATCCTTTACCTTTAATCTTTAAGTTGGAGTCAGTGAACCACGCAGCGAGGACAAGGGAAATAATTATCTGCGGAATAAAGTTACCAACCCAAAGGATAATAGTATTCCCAAGCGCTTGTACAAACTGTTTATGTACTGCGCTCCAAGCACGATTACCCTCGTTAGTGAACAAAAGTGCCTTGAAATTATCCAGTCCGACGGAAACGGTATCAACCGTACCGTTGCTCTGGGTACTTAGAAAGAAAGTGTTAAATAACGGATATAACTGAAAAAACGCATACACCAGAAAGAAAGGCAAGATGAACATATAACCATACTTTGCATAACTGATGGAGCGAATTCTTCTTTTTGAGTCTGACGCCATAAAGATATTCTCCCCTCACATTAAAAAAGTAAAAAAAATAGAGCAGCACCGATTCAGCAGTGCTTAATCTATGAGGCAGGCAGTTACCTACCCCATAGACCATAATGCTCCTTTTCTGAAAATCAACTAAAATATAGTGATATTAGTCAAAGTTGGAGTAATCAAGTTCAGGAAGTGCAGCAGCAACACTGTCAACCCAAGCATCAATGCACTCTTCCTCAGTTGCATAAGTACCCTGGCAGTAAGCAGTTACAGCATCATTGAACAGAGTCTTGATGGTTGCATCATAAGCAGTGATGTTTCCGCCCATGTCGATGGATTCAGCAACCTCGTTGAGAACCTCAAAGTGGTTCTGACCGCCGAGAACGCCAAGTCCCTCAAATGTAGGAATAACCTGCTCCATAGCAGCCTGGTTGGAAACGTACTCACCCTGGTAATTAGCGTAAGCAACAGCACCGTCAACATCAGATGTGAAGAAGGAGATAAATTCCTTAACGAGATCGTCATTGTCGCATCTGTTAGCAACTGTGAGCCATGTGCCGCCCCAGTAATATGACTGAGGACCAACTACAACGTTCCAAGAACCGTAAGTAGCTCCGCCTTCGCCGCCTGCAGCCTGAGTAAGGATAGAATCACCGAAGCCCCATGTGGATACGAAGTAACCCATTGTGCTGTCGGTCTGACCTACTGCATACCAGTCAGTGGACCATTGAGGAAGATCCTTTACAACGTAGCCGTTGTCATAGAAGTTCTTAGCAAATGAGATATAATCGGATCTCTCATCACCGAGAACAAGCTTGCCATCCTGTACCCAAGGAGTAGAGGAAGAAGCGGAGAATACCTGATAGATACCTGCAAGTGTGGAGGTGAGAGCTGTTTCGCCGTTGGAAGCTTCGCTAACCTTCTGTGCAGTCTCTTCAAACTTATCCCAATCGGAAACGAGCTCCTGCATCTCTTCGGGAGATGTTACGCCGAGATACTTTTCAGCAAGATCGGTTCTGTAGCACCAGCCACCTGCAGCTGCCTGCCACGACACGCCCTTAAGAACGCCGTCGGTAGAGGTACCGATTTCCTTAACGTAATCATAAACTTCATCAAAATCGCTGTCAGAGAATCCAAGATCCGACAGTGCTCTTGTACCGGTTGCATCGCTGTCATCGTTGATATATGTAAGAGCCCAGTCAGCCTCAACGAACATAATATCAGCGTCATTGGAAGCGTCAGCAAGGTAGTTGTCATAGTTTTCGCTTGCCTCGGAACCGCCGCAGCCAAAGCTTACAACATTGAATTCATCCTCGGTGTGATCGGTGTTTGCGCAGAATGTAGCAAGCATCGGAATGATGTCGTCTGTGTTCCAGCAAAGGATAGTAACCTTTCCGTCGCTTGAAGCAGCAGCTTCAGCTGAATCATCAGCAGCAGCGTCATCAGCAACAGCATCGTCTGCAACAGCATCGTCTGCAACAGCAGCATCGGTTGTTGTGGAATCATCGGTAGTAGTTGTAGTTGAGCTTCCGCAAGCTGCGAAAACAGAACCAGCAAGTGCCACAGCAGAAATCATGGCAAGGGTCTTCTTCAAATTCTTCATTTGGTTTTTCCTCCTTAAAGTTATAATATACTTCCACTGACCAATCGGTCTGCGTGAAATATATTAGCATAGGTACTTCATCGGTCAATACTCTTAACCGACGCTCCTTCAAGCAGCATCCCGCCGATTATAAGCGGCTGCTCCTTGTTGGAAATTTCTTTCCTGATCAGTGCGATAAGCCGTTTTGCCGCCTCCTCGCCCAGCCTGTCGGTATCCTGTCCGACAGTAGTGAGCCTTGGGCGGAGAACCTGTGAAAGCACGATCCCATCGTAACCCGCTAAGGAAACGTCCTCCGGAACGGACAATCCCTGCTCCTCCAATGTATTCATAGCTCCGAGTGCTGCAAAATCGTCCGGGAGAAGAATACAAGTTGGCCTGTCGCTGCAAGACATGAGCCTTTTAACGAGAAGCCCGGTACTTTGGGCATCATGATAGCGTCCCTGCAAAAGGTAACCGTCTCTGACCTCTATATTCAGGTGACCAAGTGTTTTCCTGAAAGCATTAAGCCTTACAGAAGTAACATCCGAGGTGTCGCCGTAAATATATGCAATTTTTCTGTGTCCTTTGCTGGCTATATATTCAACCAGCTGTCGGATTCCCTTTTCGTTATCCGACACAACAGCCAACCTGTCCGCGACAACGTAATCTATCGTGACAACGGGAATGTCGCTGCTTAAAAGCTCCTCAACGCCCTTGTCAAGATAATCGTCCACGCAAACAATCGCTACGCCGTCAACATTCCGATACATACAATGCTCATAATAGGACATTCTGCGGTTTCCCACATTTCCGCTGCTGATGAATGTAACATCATATCCGTCGCTCTCCGCCTGCTTTTTAAAGCTGTTGAGAACGGATGCGAAATACTGCTGTGTAAGACCGCTTCCTCCTCTTTCCTGAAAGAGGACACCGAGGTTATATGTACGGTTAGTCTTTAAAGCTCTCGCCTGCGAATTAGGGAAATACCCCATCCGTTCGGCTGCTTCGCA
The DNA here is from genome assembly GCA_001941135.1 of Ruminococcus sp. Zagget11. GTDB lineage: Bacteria > Bacillota > Clostridia > Oscillospirales > Ruminococcaceae > Huintestinicola. Next base: position 6,143 of record MSHL01000047.1, on the reverse strand, counting down.
AACAAGTGCTTTCGTTGCTTCGCTGACGTCCTTGTGGTCGTTCAGAGCCTTGCTGACCGTGGCGATTGAAACGCCGCATTCCGCAGCAATATTCTTAATTGATACCATCTGAAGCTCCGATCCTAAACACAAAGATACACAAGGAACTCTCGGCACAAAAGCGCCGTATACGCATGACTTGCCCGTCTTTAAACGTTTTCGTTCCTCGTGTATAAATATACAACTCTTTTTAGCAAAAGTCAATGGTTTTTATATAAACTCGACTGAAAATAGTCGTTTTACATAATTTACTATATATCATTTTGTGCATAACCACAACTAAATTTAACAATTCCGAAACAATTGTTTCACTTGCTCTTTTGCACAATAACCAAAAACCGACTAACGCCGTATATTTTTTATGCAAAATGATTTACAAAAGCCATATAAGACTCTGTAATTTCGAGAATAATTTTACCCGTCTGTAAATCAATTTAACATGATTTTATCAGACTTCAATACATGTTTAAGGTTTCTGTGGTATGGGTGAAATCTCCCCCTCAATCAGTCCTCAATCACCGAGTAATTATCCGATGCGTTATCCTTTGTGGCATATTCCGAAACGTTCAGAACCTTGACCTTCAGCGGACGGCTGCCCATAGATATCTCGATGATGTCGCCGACCTTGACTTCATAGGAAGCTCTCGCTTCTTTGCCGTTGACGGTCACCTTACCGACGTCACACGCCTCATTGGCAACTGTCCTGCGCTTAATGAGCCTTGTCGCCTTTAGGTATTTGTCCAATCTCATGGGCTTACCTCCAAAAACTAAAGCCGATACACCCAATGTATCGGCTTTGCCGAAATCGATATATTAATCGACTGTAATTACTTTACGTCAACAGCGTCCTTAAGACCCTTGCCTGCCTTGAAACCGGGTGCCTTTCTTGCGGGAACTGTAATCTTTTCCTTTGTACGGGGATTGATAGCCTCTCTCTCCTTAACGTCCTTGACAGCAAATGTACCAAATCCTACGATCTGTACCTTTTCGCCGCTTGCAAGCGCATCGGTGATTGCACCTGTTACTGCGTTAAGAGCCTTCTCGGCATCCTTCTTGGAAAAATCAGCCTTCTCTGCAATTGAATTGATAAGTTCTGCCTTTGTCATTTCAGTTACCTCCAAAAATTTTTAGCGGTGATCCCGCAATTCATTTATTTTTGCCCTCTGCTTATAAGCATTAAGCTCATCTATGTTAAGGGAACGCATATCCTTCCCTTCACAGCGTATTAAATCCTCGACAGTGGAAAAGTGTTCCGTATACCTCTCCCCTGCCTGTGCCAGCAGCTCCTCCGCATCCCGGCCTCTCAGCCTTGCAAGCTCCGCCGCCGCAAACAGCATATCGCCCAAGGACTCGTCGCTTTTATCAGCGATGCATCTTCGACAGCTTTCCTCAAGGGCTTTTTCAGCCGCCTCCTCGGAGGATTCTCCGTAGCCCGCTCTTGCCGCTCTTTGCGACAGCTTCTGCGCCCTCATAAGTGATGGAAGTGCGGTACAAACGCTTTCAAGGGTCTGTGTATAGGTTTCCTGACCCTTGGTCTTTTGCTTGATATCATTCCAGTTTTTCAGCACCTCATCAGTGTTATCGGCTTGAACATCTCCGAAAACATGAGGGTGACGGACAATCAGCTTACAGCAAATATCATTTACCGAATCGGCAAAGGTGAAATTACCCTTTTCCTCCTCAATTCTTGCATGAAAAACCACCTGCAGAAGAACATCTCCAAGCTCCTCGCGGAGAAGTGCGCTGTCCTCTCTGTCAATAGCCTCGCACACCTCATAAACCTCTTCAAGGAAGTCCTTGCGTATGGATTTATGATCCTGCTCCCTATCCCAAGGGCAGCCGTCCTCCGAACGGAGTATCCGCATAATCTCCAGCAGATCCTCAATATCATATCTATCCTTAAACTCAAAGCCTGAGTACATAAAAAATCAACATCCCAACACCGGTCAAAGACCATTATCCGCCGCACTTGACAACAGCAGCGGCAAAAAATACGCTATAATATATGATAACCGATATTCACCGATATTTCAAGGGGTTTAGCGGTTTTTTTTACGAAATCAGCATTTTGACGGTATTTCTCGTAATTACGCTGGAAATTTTTGTGCCAAGTATATACAAGAACGCCCCGAAAGCGCAGGAAATCACGGTAATCACCCTGTTATCCGCCGCTCCCCATAAGAGCCTTTCGGCAATAACAGCGCCCTCACAGCACAAAATCGTACCCGCTGTTATCCCCACAAGCTTAGGCAGCAGATCGATAAAATCAAAGCCGCATATATCCCTCAGCCTTAGCACTGCCGCCGTACATATCACCGCATAGCACAGGAGTGTGAATATTGCCGCGCCGATAACATTCAGCTGCGGAACAGCCGTAAGAATTATATTGCCTATCAGCTTTACAACCGTTCCCAACGTCATCAGCTTAACAGGAATGTCCGCTCTGCCCACTGCTGTAAACAGTGCAAAAGCCGCCGAGGATATACATAAAAACGGAAGCGCCAACGCAAGCACCGCAAGTGGCCGCGCGCTCACCTGAATTTCAAGGGAATTTCCCGAAAAAAGCAGCTCCAGCACCTGCTTTGCCATAACGCAAAGCCCTCCGCCTGCGGGAACACTTATCAGCGCGGCGGAAAACAGCACCGTAAAGGCACATTCACCCAGCTTTTTACGATCACCGCGGGCATTTGCCGCAGCAGCGAGGGGAAGCATTCCCTTTCCAAGCATATTCGTCACGGCAGGCACAAGATTAAATACCGTCACCGCAAGCCCCGCAAAGCTGCCGTATATAAAATTAGGCTGTTCCTCAAGGGCAATTCCCGCATCCGTAAGAAACGAAAACACCTGGGGATCACTTTCGCAAAGCCTCTTCAAAGAACGCATCAATGTTGCAAGGTCAATCACCGAGGTGAGATTGGTAACAAGTGCGCCCAATGCCGCGGGAACAGCGATTTTCGCCATATCAACGGCAATTCGCCGTCTTTCACAGGTTAAGCGGCGTTCTTTATTATAAACCCTTTTTTCCCCCTTGTCAAGCCTTTTCTGACAAATCATGTACAAAAGTCCCGCAAAGGATGATAATGTCACTCCCGCCACCGATGCCGCCGCACCGTATACCATAGCGTTTTTTTCTATGTTTTCCCTTTTGCAGCGGAATATTCTCATAAAAAGCGAGGGATTATCCTCGGCAAGCTTCATTACTCCCCCGCATAAAATCAGCCCCACGCAGAGCTTTACTACTGCCTCTATCACTTGGGAAATTGCAGTAGGGTACATATTTCTCCTGCCCTCAAAGCTGCCCTTGTAAACCGATGCAAGACAGCTTGCAAATATACAGGGCGATATAGCTATAACCGCAGGAAGCGCCGCCATATCCCCTGTTACATACCTGCAAAAGGGATATGCGCCCAGAGCAACCGCCAGTGACGCCGCCGCCCCCACAATACCGAACATTTTCAGTGCGGTATCCCTTATGCAATCCACTGTTTCGGGATTTTCCCCGTCCCTGCAAGCCTCCGCCGTAGCCTTTGCCACCGCCGCGGGAAGTCCCGTAACGGAAACGGCATAAACAGTCATAAACAAGCTGTAAGCCGAGGAAAAATAGCCCATTCCCGTACCGCCCAGCATATTTGCCAAGGGCAGCTTGAACATTGCGCCTATTACCTTTGTGACAAATGCCGACACCATAAGAATAACACTGCCGTAAAGAAATCCTTGCTTTTTCAATGAAACCACCGTCCCTGTAAATTTATATGTTGCAATTTTTAAAACTATGTGATATAATAGGTGTAGTCAAATCAATTATGAAAGGAAGTTGTTCCTGATGGAATACATTTTTTCCGATAAGCTTTCAAATCTGAAAGCCTCGGCTATCAGAGAAATACTCAAGGTCACCAACGACCCCTCCGTAATATCCTTTGCGGCGGGAAGTCCTGCGCCTAACGCTTTCCCCGTTGAGGATATAAAGCGCTTTCTCTGCGATATAATGGACAATGAACCGATTACCGCCCTGCAGTACAGCATTACCGAGGGCTATCCCCCTCTCCGCGAGGCAGTAAAAAAGCGTATGCAGACACAGCACAACTATGTCCCCGAAAAGGACGATATTGTCATTACAACCGGCGGACAGCAGTCTGTGGAGCTTGCCTGCAAAATCTTCCTCAATGAGGGCGATATTGCTGTCTGCGAAAGCCCAAGCTTTGTGGGAAGTCTTAATTCGGCTAAGTCCTACAATGCCAAGCTTGTAGGGATTGAGCTTGATGAGGAGGGTATTCGCGCAGATATTCTGGAAAAGACCCTTGAGGAAAACAGGAATGTCAAGCTGATGTACCTTATCCCCAATTTCCACAATCCTACCGGAAAATGTATGTCCCTTGAACGCCGCAAAAAGGTTTATGAGCTGGCACAAAGGTACAATGTGCTTATTATCGAGGATAATCCTTACGGTGATCTGCGCTTTGACGGCGAGGATATTCCCACTATTAAATCTATGGACACGGACGGACGGGTTATATACTGCTCCAGCTTTTCAAAGATAGTCGCACCGGGTCTGCGTGTAGGCTTTACCTCCACCGCTCCCGAAATCACTGCGAAAATGGTAGCCTGCAAGCAGGCATCGGACGTTCATACCACCATGCTTTCACAGATGATATGCGCACGCTTCCTCACAGAATGTGATATGGATGCACACCTTACAAGGCTTAGAGCAATTTACAGGCAAAAATATCAGCTTATGGCGGACTGCATAGAAAAGGAATTTTCCTCAAAGGTAACCTTTACAAAGCCACAGGGCGGTTTATTTATCTGGGCAACCGTTCCCGAGGGTGCAGATGTGCTTGAATTCTGCAATAGGGCTATCGCCGAAAAGGTAGCCGTTGTTCCCGGAAATGCGTTTATGACCGATGACACTCTGCCCACAAGATGCTTCCGCATGAATTTCTCCACACCTACCGATGATCAAATTCGTGAGGGCTGCGCAATTCTCGGACGTATCTCCAAGGAAATGTTCGGGGAATAGGATTTCAGGAGGTTTTATATGGAAAATACAGAGAAAAAAATTATTTTCAGCGGAATACAGCCCACGGGTACTTTCACCTTGGGTAACTATATAGGGGCTATTTCCAACTGGGCAAAGCTTCAGGAGGAGTATAACTGCATATACTCTATCGTTGATATGCACGCTATTACCGTAAAGCAGGAGCCTGCAAAGCTAAGACAGCATACCATCGAGGCTTATGCCCTTATTATGGCGTGCGGAGTTGATCCCAATAAATCCATAGCCTTTATACAAAGTCATAACACTAACCATGCCGAGGCTAACTGGATTCTTTCCTGCTCCACACAGTTCGGAGAGCTTTCCAGAATGACGCAGTTTAAGGCTAAATCGGAAAAGCACCCTGATGATATCAATGCGGGACTGTTTACATATCCCGTGCTTATGGCAGGAGATATTCTCCTTTACAACGCCGATCTCGTTCCCATAGGCGCGGATCAGAAGCAGCATTTGGAGCTGGCAAGAAACGTTGCTCAAAGGTTCAACCAAAAGTACAGTGAAACCTTCAAAATTCCCGAACCCTATATCCCCGATGTAGGCGCAAGGGTAATGTCCCTTGCAGATCCCACCAAGAAGATGTCCAAGTCCGATGAAAATCAGAATGGCTGTATTTACATTCTCGACGACAAGGATACTATTGTCCGCAAGTTCAAAAAGGCTGTTACCGATTCCGAGGCAAAGGTACGTTATGCACAGGGCAAGGACGGAATCAACAACCTTATGACCATTTACTCCGTTGTTACCGGCAAGAGCTTCGATGAAATTGAAAGGGAATTTGACGGTAAGGGCTACGGCGATTTCAAGGTCGCTGTCGGTGAAGCCGTTGCGGATCACCTTGAACCTGTAAGGACAAAATTTGCCGAGTATATGTCCGACAAGGCTTATATCAAGGAATGCTACACAAAGGGCGCCGAGGCTGCAAGACGGATTTCCTCAAAGGTTCTGCGTAAGGCGTACAAAAAGGTCGGCTTTGTTATCGACTGACACTCATTACAATTAAACTAAAAAAATAGGGCGCTGCTGCAAATTGAAGTGCTCCCCTTTTGTGAAG
>MSHL01000046.1 GCA_001941135.1 Ruminococcus sp. Zagget11 | reverse complement strand
CATTTTCCGCACGAAGTCGCTGCATTTCTGCGATGAGGTCTTCCTCCACCTCTTTCTTCAGTTTTGGAGGGCGTCCCGTTGACTTTCGTCCTCTTCTTTCAACATAGAGTCCTTCTTTTCCTTCTTCAAGGTAGATTCGTTCCCAATCGGCGGCTCGTCTGTGCGGCAATTCAAATCTTCTCTCTATTTCTTTGTAGCTCAGTTTTTCCTTTTGCATTGTTTCTACAACCATGATTTTAAATTCTGGTGTATACCTTTTGTTTGGCTTTCCTTTAGGCATAAAAATATCCCCTTTCATTAGACTTTTAATTGGTATATTTATATTATACCACATTGTCTAACAAAAGGGGAGCACTTCAAAATGTTATTAAGAAAAATTCAAAAAACCATGCGATTTTGCGTAAAAATTTATTGACATTTCGGCTATTTGCTGATATAATATTATCAGGCGTAATACTAAACCGATTGGCAATGAAAGGATGTGTTTCGGTGCATATAGATTCCATCATTTCCGATATGGCGCAGGAGGTGGTTGACCTTTGCCACCCTCACAGTATTTACCTTGTATCCTATAAAAATAATTCCAAGGGCGTTCTTTCGGGGTTTAAGCTGTGTGTTGTCGCCGCTGATGATATTCTGCCCCAAGTGCTTGAAACAAAGCTGCTCCTTTCAACCGACTGTGAAATTCCATGCGATTTTATAGTGTACAACCTAACCGACTGGAACGAGTGCGCCGAGGATGACTGCTCGTTTGCATACAGGGTCGAGAACGGCGGGGTGCTTTTGTATGAGCAGGGGAAGTAGAAAGGGCGACAGCAAACGGTATTACGACTGGATTTATCACGCTGTCATAGACCGCTATGCGGCACAGGCGCTGTGTGACGACAAAAGGCTGCACTGTGCGGCGGCTTTTCATTGCCAGCAGTGCATTGAAAAGGCGCTGAAGGGGTTTCTCCTCTATAAGAGCAGAAAGCTGCTTGACGGTCATAATCTGACATGGCTCTGTAAGCAGGCTGCAATGATGGACAGCGGGTTTGCGGAATATATTGACGAAAGCGTAGTGCTGAACAGGTACTATATAGAAACAAGGTATCCTGCCGATATTCCTATAGAAATAGACGATGAAACCATGAAGTCGCTTATGACCATGTCGGGGAATATGCTGGATTTTATCTGTGAGCTTACGGGCTTTGACTTTGCAAGCTATCATAAACGAAAGAGGTAATAACTTGATAATTGATTTTCATGTCCACGCATTTGCGGACGATCTCGCACCGAGGGCTGTGGAGAAGCTGGAAAAGGCTATAGCCAATTCGGGACTGGACCTGCCGCCGAAAGCGTTTACGGACGGGACAATCGGCGGTGCGCTGAAAATGGCGGAAAAGAACGGTGTTGACAGAATTGTTCTTCTGCCTGTGGCTACCAAGCCTACTCAACAGGTACATATTAATGAGTGGAGCAGGGAGTGCGCCCACAGGGATAAGAGGATAATTCCCTTTGCGGCTGTTCACCCGGATGATCCGGATATTATGCGGTCATTGGAAGGATTTGCGGAGCAGGGGTTCAAGGGAATTAAGCTGCACCCCGACTACCAAGGCTTTACGGCGGACGAGGAAAGAATGATCCCCATTTACCGCAAATGTGCCGAGCTTAATCTGATAACGGTTTTCCATATGGGACTGGATGCGGTTTCCCCGCATAAAATCCATGCAACTCCCGAAATGCTGGCGCGTGTGTTCGATAAGGTTGACGGCTTTACGGCAGTGCTGGCGCATATGGGAGGAATATCCTGCCATGAATCGGCATTAAGGCTGCTTGCGGGGTCGCCCGCTTACTTCGATACCGCTTTTATGGCACTTATACTGTCGCCGTCGGAGCTTGGGGATATGATACGGGCGTTTGGCGCGGACAGGGTGCTGTTTGCATCGGATTGTCCGTGGAACGATTCGGCGGACGATATGGCACTTATTGAAAAGGCGGGACTGAGCGAGGAGGATAAGGCGCTTATATACGGCGGTAACGGGTGCAGGCTGTTGGGAATACAGTAAATTTTTCATTTAATTTAACAGACTGTTTGGCAACTGTTAATTATCCTGAAATTCAACAATCAATCACTGAAAATTTTGGCTCTTTTGGTCAAATAGCTACAATAAATAATTACAATTTGGTTAAATTCACATATTGCTAAACAACTGGTAAAATGATATAATATATGAGGTATCGAGTGGAATTTGCTTTCGGCTGAAAATTCCCGGTATAAGTAAATAATTTCGGAGGTGTCAAAATCTACATGAAGACTTTTATCTATACGGCGACGGACGTACAGGGCAATACGGTCAAAAATGCCAAAATGAACGCCGAGGATGTCAACGATTTTCTTGAGAAAATCCATGAAAAAGGTCTTTTCTGCTCCAGCTACAAGGAAACCAAGGGCAGCACGTCAAAAAATCTGCACAAGTTCACCAAGAAAGAGCTTGCGTATGACTGCCGTCAAATGTCTGCAATGCTTACATCGGGCCTTACTCTGGTAAAGAGCCTTGATATTATGCAGAGGAATCAGGAAAAGGAAGCAAATAAGGCTGTCTATCGCGAGATTTACGAGGAGGTACAGAAAGGTACCAGCTTTTCCGATGCGATTGAGTTGCAGGGCGATGCTTTTCCAAACCTCTTCCTGTCGATGGTACAGGCGGGCGAGGCATCAGGTTCGCTGGATATGGTAATGCAGAAACTGGAAGTCCAGTACGATAACGATGCTAAGCTGACAGGAACAATCAGGAACTCAATGATGTATCCTATCATACTTGCCGTGCTCTGCGTTGTAATCGTTATTGGGCTGTTTACTTTCATCATGCCTACATTCCAGGATTTGCTTACGGAGGAGGATATGCAGGGACTTACGGGTGCGCTTTTTGCATTCTCCGATAATCTGAAAGCATATTGGTATGTATACATAATTGTTATAGCTGCAGTCGTTTTTGCCGTTAGGTATGCTTTAAAGGTGCCGGATATCAGACTGAAATACGATGAGCTTATAACCAAGATGAAGCCGGTAGGTCCCCTTGTTATAACGATTTATACCGCGCGCTTCGGCTCTACCCTTGCATCCCTTTATTCATCAGGTATACCGATGGTTGAATGCCTCGAAAAGGCATCGACGATACTGGGTAACTCTTATGTAAGCAAGAAGTTCGAGCAGGTTATAGACGAGGTAAAACAGGGTGAGGCTCTTTCAGTATCGATTCAAAGAACCGGCATATTTGAGAATATGTTCGTTTCGATTATATTCGTTGGTGAGGAGTCGGGTGCTCTTGACAGCATTCTCGAAAAATCCGCAGCGTTCTACCAGGAGGAAGCGGATGAGGCTATATCCCGACTGGTAGGTCTTATCGAGCCTATTATGATTATCATAATGGGTACTGCGGTAGGTCTTGTAATTGCAGGTATTCTTCCCGCGATTTACAACTCCATGGGAAATATCGCGTAAAAAAGTTAATTTGCGGACGTATGCAGGAATGTGCGGGATTCGCCGCCGAAAACGGATTTTGTATATTCCTCCGCAATTTGCCGCATAAGTGGGGAGGCTGTGTTATGCGGCTTGTTCTGAATAAATAAAAGAAAAATAATTTTAGTGAGGTGACGAGAATGCTTTCATTTGATATTACCGACAGACACGTTCGTATAGTAAAGGGAACAGAGTCGGGCGGCAGGATAAGAGTATCCTCCGCAACGACATTGGATCTCGACGAAGGTCTGATCGTTAACGGTCATATAAAAGATATTCCGAAAATGGCAACCTTTATCAACGATGAGCTTAAGGCTAAGAAGATGGATGATAAGGAAGCTGTAGTAACAATTTCTTCCAACCTTGTTATCTTCAGGGAGCTGCATATGCCGAAAGCAAAAACAAGCTCCCAGCTGCTGACGATGGTTACAAACCAAATGCAGCATATAATGGGTATTGCCGAGGATTATTCCATATCCTATTCAATCGCCGGCGAGGTAGAAGAGGAGGGCGTTCAGGCACTGAAAATCCTTGCAACAGCGTGTCCCTTTGAGGTCGTGGACGGCTTCCGTAAGGTATTCGCCATGCTGTCAATCGGACTTAAGAGCGTGGTAGTTTCCTGTAACGCTATTTCAAGGCTTATCCTTAGCGACAAAAAAGCATCCGCAAAAATGCCTATGCTGGTCGTACAGGTTGACCCGAACTTTGTAAGCCTTAACTTTTACGAGGACGGACAGCTTGCCTTTGCACGTTTTGCTTCTATCGATAAGGTGGACTACGATAACTCCGAGGACTATATGTTCGAGGCAACCAACGAGAATATCGCTCGTATGCTTCAGTTCCAGAGATCCAGAAACAGCGATAATCTGATACAGAACGTAATCTTCTACGGAGATACCGCCGATTACATCAGACTTACCAATGCACTTGAAAGCCAGGAAATATCCACAAGCCTTATGGGAGTTCCCAACAACATTGCGGGATATGAGAACATTGAGTTCCAGGCATATGCAAACGCTATCGGTGCCATGTTCAAGAGCAACAAGGATGAGCGTGTAAACCTGCTTGAAACGGACGCTACTGCCGGTAAGACCAAGGCGGGTGCATCCTTTGTGGTAGCTGCTATTGCCGCCGCTGTAATATCGGCAGTTGTAGTCGCGGCAGCCTGGGTAGGCTTCAATGTTGCAATTAACGCAAATGAGAACAGCATAGCCGACATGGATGCGGAAATTGAGGCAATGCAGGATACCTTGGACGAGGTTGATGCGACACAGACCCAAATAGACAAGGTCGGGACGTTCAAGTCCGGCGTTACACAGGCAAAGAGAAACTATGACACATGGACTCCTCTTGACAGTGAGGTTTTCGATGACGTAGATACAATTCTTGAAGAAAACGACTGTACATGGAGCGAGGTAACGCTTTCCGAGGGAATTGTAACCTTTGTCTGCAACACAAACGGTGCCGATGAAGGGGCTGAGAATATCCCCAATGAGGTAATAAGGCAGTTCAGCGCTCTCGATAAGTATGATAACATTACATATAACGGCTTTGAGTTCACCGGACAGAATTTCTCCGTTGGCGCGGCTAAGGGAGAAGACTATTACACATTTGAATTCTCTTTTACACTTCGCGATACCGAGCTTGATGATGAAGAAACCGTGGATGAAACCGCAGAAGAGGAGGTGGCTGAATAATGAGTATGAAGCTTTCCTACAGAGATAAGGTTATACTTATTGTAGTAATTGTGGTTGCTATTCTTTTGGCGGGTGTGTTCCTTGTTATTAGGCCAAAGTACACTGATCTTCAGACATCCAACGCAAGGGTTGATGCAAAGCAGGCAGAGCTTGATCAGGCTACTCAAAAAGCTGCTACTCTGGAAACCTTAAAAAATCAGCTTAAAAGCGATATAGAGGAGGTAGACGATCTCCAGAGTGATTTCCTCTTTGAGTCGGAGTACGGTGAAACCCAGGAGGCATTGCAGTATGTAATGGATATTTTAGTGGATACCGAGATTAATATTCAAAGCGCGGAAATACAGCTCCTGACTGCAACGACTATCGATAATTACAGCTATCAGAAATATGCGGTTGCATATCGGTTGAAGATGGATGCCGATATCAACAATGAGCTTCCTCCCGAGGTTGAGTACACACTGAATAAGAGCTGGCCCGCCGATGAAGAGCCGGAGGAAACTATAGCCGCAACCACTATCGAGATAGCGTTCATTGCTCCCGGCGGAACCGACCTTGAAGCACTGTACTCTGCTGTTGACGGCATTTCAAACGATGAAAAGACCTTGCTTCTTTACGAATTCAACGCTGATAATTCAACGCTTCTTAGCGTTAATACGGGCGAAACTGCCGATCGGCAAATTGAGGGTACAATGGTCGTTTACGTATACGAAATCTGGCCGATGGATGTTGATTCCATCAAGTAATAGGTATAGCTGCACCTTGAAAAGGGTGTTGGTATAGCTCACGGCTGCACACAGGCAAGCCACCCGAAAAAAGCATAAGCTGTTTTCGGGTAGGCTTGTTTACAAGGTGCTTTCTATCTAATGCGCAAAGATAGAAAAAGCCTTGCAGACACCTATGCAAAGTGGGTTACTTTGCTAAAAATAATTATGAAAGGATGGTTTTTGATGGTAAAAGCGAGAAAAAAGCCTGCTTCCGCTAAGGGCGCGGTGCTTCTGATGGTGCTTACCGTCATGTTCGTGCTGATATTTATGTTAGCGGGAACAATGGCAGTAGTTTATTCCGCCCACAACCGAGCTTTAGCCAAGTATGAAGAAAGCCAAGGGTACTACTCCGCAAGATCCGTTTTGGATATTTATTGCGATGATTTGCTTAACGATGCTACAACAGAGACATCCAACTATGCATACTATTATGACGACAGCGGAAATATAAAGACAACAACAGGCAAAATAACCTACGGCAGAGCTTTGGAGTATGAGCTTTATAAGCTTAATGTCGATACATCAAGCACCAATAAATATTACCGGGCGGATTATGACAATTACAGCGTTTTGTCCGAGAGTGCGTTTAAGGCTATGGTAAACGGTGATAGCACAGCCTTTGCAAGCGACAGTGTTGGTAATCAATACCGCCCCGAAACAAGCTATGGCGATACATACACCTATACTATTCAGGCAAGCGACCTGGAGGGATATGGCACAGGCTACGGTAAGGTAATAGACCAAGGCTCAAATGTAACCATAACCGTTCAGCTTCTAAGCAGAGTTTACGATATTGGCACAAATGTTGTCAGCTCCACAGATACCGCAACGGATATATCCGGCTATGTTGCAAGCGGTTCCCGTGCAAAGGATCAGTTTACCGTTAAGGTAACCGCTTCCGTTGTATATGACAACAACACTTATGAAACGGCATATATTTTCTCAAGTAACTATGTACCTCCCGTAAGCGGAAGCGGTGCTATCGATTCTCTCGGCGGCATTTCAAGCTCCGGTGCAGGTCTTAAATCAAACGGTGGTTTCTCCTCACTCTATCGCGGTTCAACTACAGTTGATGCTGCCGGAATTACGGGCAGTATGTTCTTAGCCGGAGATGCCGTATTTAACTCAAGCGGTACATATACTATATCCGCGGGCGACGGTGCGGTTATACTCGGTGACGTTACTTTTGTAAACCCAATGAACTTCGTTTCAAACGGATCAGGCTCATATGTCTATGTTGGCGGCACACTGAACCTTATGTCCAATATAGGTGATTTGACCAATCCAATTGACGTAATGTGTGATGTATTTACCTATCCGAACAGCTACACCATTTACGGTAATCTTTACTGCAACGAATTTGATTGGATGCAGAGCAGCGGCAGCGGTTTCACCATAAACGGAACTGTCTATACCGAAAATGTTGTTATACCCAGCAGCCATGTGTCGTTCACCAATAACGACGATGGTACGGTTAGCTACGCTGCAAACCAGTTGGGGACTAATACAGTACATTATTGCGATGACATTCTTGTTTCTTATTGGGACAACGCAGCCTCCGCAACGGTTGTAGATACCATTGATAACTATGTAACCTACTGCATAGGAGATACTACCAACACCTACTTAGCGAGTACATCTGCCTATGTAATAAAGGATACATCCTATACAAGTGTAGCTCTCGATTACTTCGATGAAACCACATATGAAGAATCAAGTGACAGCAATAAGGTTACACTTCCCGCTGCAAACTCTGTGGGCAACAATTATTACAACATCAAGACTTTCCACTCCGCTTTTGAGGGCAAGTTTGATGAAACCTGCTTTGAGGACGGCGATTTTGTAGGCTTTACTATTTCCTCTGCATACGCGGACGATGCCGCTTTCACTACCTATGTTGATGCCAATAAGCTTACCGTGGACAGTACAATTGCACAGATTGACGGCAGCTTTGATGCCACCAATCATAAAATCAGTACATCCACAGCGTTGACTGATGTGGCAGTATACGACGCTTCTTCCTCTCGGTATGTTGTAAGCGATGGCAAATACGGGTTGTATAATGTAAGTGACCTTAACCGTGACAGCTATGTGTATAGGCTTGATATAACAAACGGAGATATAATAATCCAGCTTGAAGATGGCAGTGGAACGTATAACTATAACTTCGAGGTTTATTGGACGGGGTGTGATGACGGTACTGTTGACGTTCCTTCACACTATGTATATTTCCTGTTCCCGGGCGATGATACCAACACGGTTACATACAATCTCGGAACAAACAGCAGCAATAATTTCAAGATTGTTTATCCGAAAGTGAACGATGGTTCGACTCTGTACCTTGGAACATCGTCAACGCCGACCAAATCTCCTCATGTTTACTATCTTGCCGCAGGACCGTCGAAAATCAATATAACAGGTCCAAATTCGCATATGGCGGGCTATTGGAATGTTCCCGAATCCGATATTTACGTAGATACCAACACACAAGGACTTAGCGCGAACGGATACTATGACGGAGTTGCATTCTCCGGCGAGAAATCATGGGCGTTCGGCGCAGTTGTCTGCGGAAGCTACAGCTGTCCCCAGAGTATCTACGTTCAGTTTATCGACCCCAATCAGAACGATATGGACGCTAACCTTCCTAACTTCTCGTGGCAGGGCATAGCCTACACGGCAAGCGGCGATTAAGGAGGTGCTGAAAATGAAAAAAGCAAAGGGCTTTACACTTATTGAGTGCCTTGTTGCACTGGCAATTCTCGGCATTACCTCTCTTCTGCTGGCGCAGACCTATACGGCGATTTTGAAGTTGTCCAACAACACAAGCAACATTAACTACAGTCTTAATCAGCAGACCTCCGATGCGGAGCTGAAGGCCAATGCCGAGGATATTACCGACACGACATCCAAATTTAAAATGACCCTTACGGCGGTTAGCGGCGGAACAATTACAAACGCAAGCACCTATGAGATCGATACATCGGTTTACATGGTAAAGGCCCACACTGTTGATAACTCCGGCACGGATGTTTCCGTCAGCAAGGGTACTGCCTATGAGGACGACGGTACCGGCACGGATGTGCGTTACATCTACTTTACCAAGAAATCTTAAGGAGGGGAATTGCTTTGAAAAGTAAAAAGCTAAAGGCGTTTACCCTCGTGGAGCTGATTGTTTCAATTGCTATATTCGGTATCATAATGGCGGCTGTTGTCCGCCTTATGGACCCCATAAACGATATTGCCAAGTCCTCCGGGGCAAGATCCAATCAGAAAACAGTGGAGAACGCTATAGTTTCCTACATCGGCGAGAATATTCGCTATGCGACCAATCTGGGTATTTACTCCGGAAAATCCTCCGCATCCGATGCCATTGACGACTTCTTTAACCAGTCAAGTTCTATTTTGAACGTTGACGGCACCGTTGCGGATAACAGCGATGCTAACAAGAAAAATGTTAATGTAATAGCTTTCACCTGGGACGGCGGCGGTTCGGGCCTCTATGACAGCACCGATACCGGCATCTATTACCAAGGACGTCTTTTCCGCAGCCTTTCCGGAAATGCAACGCAGGGCTTTGCTAACGCTATGGCTGATACAGATTCTTACGGTGCGGACGGCACCAAGGGATATTACATGGGACTTGGCAAGGCGTTTTACGGTGCAGCCGACTACAGCCTGACAGTTACTACCGATGGCGATGGAGTTGAACTGAAGTGCTACAGCACCTACTACTATAACACCACAGTTAAGGATACCCTGTACTCTGCAGCCGATACATCGACCAATACAGGTACTCATTACACCTATTCCGGCGACAATCCCACAGTTGGCTACTATCAGCTTAGAAATAAGAATCTGGGCGGATTGTATTACGCGGATGCGAGTGCGCCTAATATCAGCAAGGGCAGTACGGGCACTATCTATTTTGTTTACACCCTCGCGACCGATGACAGTGGTACGCTTACTTCCGGCGGCACAGCCAGCGGCGGCAATGGCTTGGCCGGTGAAAATAAGTGGGGTGCATAATTAATAGCACTGCTGTTACTGACATCAATTAAAGCATAAAAAAATCCGCACCGCTCCAAGTCGGTGCGGTGCGGATTATATTTTTTACATTGGTAGGTTGAATTTCTCCCGTAAAAAGTGTATACTATGATTGAGGTAAGTATTTGAAAGGGGGCTTTTCCTATGAATGTAGATACAAATAAAAATACAGATACAAGTCTTGATTGCTTGATTGATGAAAGAGAAGACATAAGCATTGTAAGTGATGAAGAACTTTTTGCCGCATCGGAGCTTTTGTTAAAACAAAACCGAGAGGCATATGAGGCACTTGCAAAGTGATACTATTATCCGAACAAGTATATTCTTGGTTTACACTCTGCAACAAAATGCGGATTTTGAACAATTACTATTGTGGATTTTGAACCATCAGTTATAAAAAATCCGCACCGTTCCAAGTCGGTGCGGTGCGGATTATATTTTTTACATTATTCAATCGTCAGAAACGCTCCCATATACCAATCAATAAGCCCGCCGTTTACAAATGCCGCTATAATCAGTCCCAGTATTAAAAACGGTCCGAATGCGAACACATTGGCGTTTTCATCGTCCTCCTTGGCGGTGTACTTGCGGATTATCCCGTAAATCGCTCCTGTCAAGATACCTATTGCGCCGGCTGTGACTACGGCTTTTAAGCCTAACATCAGTCCTCCCGCTGCCATAAGTACGACATCACCCATTCCAAAGCCGAACACAGGCGGTTCGGACTTTATTTGAGCCTCAAGCTCTTCTTTTTTCGCCTGAAGCTTTGCGTACTCCCGACTGTCGGGATTTGTGCTTTTGATATTCGCCTTTATACCTCTCAGCTGCCGCCTTTCCTCACTTACAAAGGCATTGTAGAAAAGGGGAGTAAGTACAAAGCCGAATATGAGCAGCACACCGCTTACGGAAACCATTCCCAGCAGACTGCTCTTTATATCTGCCTCCGGCAATCTCACCAAGCCGAAGCACCCAAGCAGTGCCGTTGCAAGACTGATTATGCAGGTGTAGATAAGCACCGACACGCACATTTCACGGTTGTCGATGTCCTGAAAGCACAGCACTATCAGCCCGCAGATAAATAGGCAGAGCAGTACGGGATAAAATCCGTAGTCAAGGTAGTTGTACCGCAGAAATACGCAGACAAACATTATTCCCGTCAGCGATTCCACCAGCATATACCGCGGGGAAATCTTCGCACCGCAGGCTCTGCACCGTCCCCGAAGTATCAGCCAGCTGAATACGGGTATCAGGTCATAGCGCTTGATTTGCGTGCCGCAGGTCATGCAGTGGGAATTGTTGGTTATCAGCGATTCGCCGCGGGGAAGTCGGAGAATACAGACATTCAGGAAGCTGCCGATCGTTATCCCGAATAAAAATACAAATACATAGATAACGATGTTAAAAATGGTTTCAATTGTTTCAATACTAAGGTTTTCCATGCTTTTTTCTCTCCCTTGTGTAGTTTATACAAGTATTTTACCATAAAAGCAGAATAAATGCAATGCAATTTCACCGGGTTTTTTCCGGTTCTGTAAAAAAGAAGGACGGTTTTCCGCAGATGCCGCCCCGTCTGTAAATAAATATCCCCCATGCTGCGGAGAAGGAGCATTATCATGAAAAACATTCCTATAGGTCAGTATATGGTCAACAACGGAATAATTACCGAGGAGCAGTTAGCCGCGGTTCTGGAGGCTAAGAAAAACGACAACGTCCCCGGTAAGTTTTTCGGAGATTACGCTGTAGAGCTTGGCTATGTTACCGATAAGCAGTTCGGTCAGGTGCTTTCCCGCAAGCAGAATATCCCCTTTGTGGATTTGGACGACCCCGAAACAGAGGTTGACGTTGATGCGGTTGCGAAAATCCCCGAATCACTTGCCAAAAAGCACACTATTATCGCTATTAAGGTCACAGGTAAGCGTCTTACAGTTGCTTCATACGACCCTGTAAACTTCTATATCTTCGAGGATATCAAGGTTACCACCGGTATGGACGTTATCCCTGTCCTTGCCACAAAGGCGGCTATCACCAAGGCTATAGGTAAATATTACTCCAACGCCCAGGTTGGCGACATTATCGAATCCGTTGAGAACCAGTTCAGCGAAACTTCAGACGATGAAAACGCTGATATTGATGAGAGAGTAAACGGTGCGCCTATCGTTAAGCTTTGTACCACTATTATAGAAAACTCCTTCCGCGCAGGCGCAACGGATATCCATATCGAGCCTTTCCAGTCCTATACACGTATAAGAATCCGTGTAAACGGCGACCTTATCGAGCTTATGAACGTATCAAACGTTGTTCATAACTCGCTTATTACCCGTATCAAGATTATAAGCGGCATGAACATCGCCGAAAAGAGAATACCTCAAGACGGTCGTTTTACACAGATTGTTGACGGCACTACCATAGATGTCCGTGTATCTAATCTGCCTACCGTAAACGGCGAAAAGTGCGTTATCCGTATTCTTGCCGCAGGCGATGTTGGTCTTAGAAAAATCACCGACCTCGGTATGACCGATTACAACTACGAGCGTTTTTCAAGGGCAATCAAGGTTCCTCAGGGCGTGCTTCTGGTAACGGGTCCTACCGGTTCAGGTAAGACTACCACCCTTTACGCCGCTCTCGGTGAGCTTGCAAAGCCTAACGTAAACGTTATCACCTGTGAAGACCCTGTCGAGAAAAATATCGAGGGTATCAATCAGTGTCAGATTAACGATAAAGCAGGCATGACCTTTGCAGCCGCTCTTCGTTCCATTCTCCGTCAGGACCCCGATATAGTAATGGTCGGAGAAATGCGTGACCAGGAAACAGCCGAAATCGCCATAAGAGCCGCTATTACGGGACATTTGGTGCTTTCAACACTTCATACAAACGATGCCGCATCTACCATTACCCGTCTTGTGGATATGGGCATTGCGCCGTACATGGTTGCTACATCCCTTATCGGTATTGTTGCCCAAAGACTTTGTAAGAAGCTTTGCAACGAGTGCAAGATGCCGAGAATTTCCACCGATGAGGAAAATGAGCTGATGGGCATTACCCAGTCTACTACAATTTACGATGCCTGCGGCTGTCCCAGATGCAACAACACGGGCTATTCGGGAAGAACGGCTATTCACGAAATTCTCCTTTGCACACCGCCTATGTCATCCCTTATTTCCGCGGGAGGTAAGGTTGACGCGATAAGAACGCTTGCAAGGGAAGAGGGCTGTAAGCTCCTTAGAGATAACGTTTCCGAGCTTGTACAGAACGGAACTACATCGATGGATGAGCTTGTAAAGCTGACATTCGCTGTATAATATTAATACGCATAATGGGCGCAAGCCCTAAAATACAAAATGTTCACGGAGGTAAAATTAGATGGAACTCGATAATATGCAAAAAAGCCTGAACACTCCCAAGCCGTCAGAGAGGATTGCTCTAAATATTGACAAAATCCTTGACGAGGCGAGAGTATTGGGATGCTCTGACGTTCATTTTACAACCAAAATTTCGCCGATTGTCCGTCTGCACGGCTCTCTCCGCAAGCTCAGCTCATATCCCGAAATGTCCGATGCGGCTATAATGAAGCTGGTTGAGCAGATGACAGGCGGCAGAAATATGGAGAATATCAAAAACCATATTGACGCTGACTTCTCATATGTTACCAAGAGAGGCTACCGTCACAGAGTTAACGTATATCACCAGAGAGGCGATATTGCCGTTGCTATCCGTCTTTTGAGAAATGATATACCGACATTGGAGGACTTGGATCTTCCTCCTATTCTCGGCGATTTCGCAATGCGCCCCAGAGGACTTGTGCTTGTTACCGGCCCTACAGGTTCGGGTAAATCCACGACCCTTGCGGCTATGATAGATTATGTAAACTGCAACAAGAGCGCTCACATTATTACTATCGAGGACCCTATCGAGTATGTTCACGAGCATAAGCGCTGTATGGTAAACCAGAGAGAGGTCGGCGACGACGTTGAGTCCTTCGCGCTTTCATTAAGAGCCGCACTCCGTGAAGACCCCGATGTTATCCTCGTAGGAGAGATGCGTGACTATGAAACCATAAATGCAGCTATAACCGCCGCAGAAACGGGACACCTTGTTATGTCCACCCTGCATACAACCTGTGCCGCTGATACCATTAACCGTATCATTGACGTTTTCCCCTCGCACCAGCAGGGACAGATCCGTACACAGCTTGCAACGGTTCTCGTTGGAATTATAGCGCAGACACTTATTCCTACCGCAAACGGCAAGGGACGTGTGGCGGCGCTTGAGGTTCTTAATGCTACCGACCCTATCAAGGCGCTTATCCGTGACGATAAGACCCACCTTATTCAGACCTCTATTCAGACAGGTCGAAAGGACGGCATGATTTGTCTTGACCAGGAGCTTGCGCGTATGGTTAAGGAGGGCGTTATCGCCGAGGTTCATGCAAGAGAGAAGGCACACGATATAGCCGAGTTCGAGCGCTTCATGAAAGCAGGTACATACGCTCAATAAAAAATGGGCTTGAATTTTTGTGCAATATAAACAACGGATTGATGTCGGGTGTAATAATTGCAGGTTTTTTCTCCGAAAATATCACAAAATTGCACCCGCCGACTGAAAATATGAATTTGTGTTACAAGAAATAAGTACAATTTGTTATTTGAAATTATTTTAAATATTAAATTAGTCTAATGAAAAATATTTCATGCAATAATTAGTGATGAAAAGTGTGATTGTCAACACGGCTTATGGTCAAAATGACGAAAAACACCCCCAAAAAAGGCGTTTGAATGAAATATTATACAAATTCACAAAATTAGAGAAAAAAGTATCCGATTTCTATTGACTTTTATTATTCGATGTGATACAATGTATTCAAGGTCAGGGGAGAACAAACAGCCTTGGCACATAAGGAATGTGAGTTCTCCGCAGCCGTTACATTGGTATCCTGAACAGAGGGCGGCAACTGACAAGCAGCACTCGTTGCAGTCGGTAAAGCGGCGTGAGGGCTAAAGGGCGTGCGGACGTGAGAACGCGAGGATGCGAGAGCGTGAGGATGCGAGGGCGTGTGAACGCGGGAGCATATGAACGTTGGAGCGTGCGGACGAGAAGCTAAAGCTTACGGCGCAGAATGCAAGGTGTGTGACTTACAGTGTGACCTCTGCAGCTTAAAGGGAGGGAGTCCAATGAAGAAAGCTAAAGGCTTTACACTTCTTGAGTTGATAGTCGTTATAGCGATTATAGGTATACTCGCCGCAGTGCTTATACCGAGCATCAGCGATTATATGGCAAATTCAAGAATGCGTTCCGCTTATACGGAGGCGCAGGAGGTGTATAATGCCGCTCAAACCTATTTAAGACAGTTAGAGACACAGGGCAAGGACGCATCACTTTATTTCGGAGACGGCTCGGATAACACGGCAGGGCTGGGGTATCTCGGAGTTGATTACTCCCGTACGGATCCCAGAAACGCTTTAAGCGGTGCGAGCGATGTTTCCAAAAATCAGCCGGTTCATTTTGACGACATTATGTGTGTGGGTTCAAGTGTGAACACCTCCGGCATAACCGATGATATGGACTGCAAGGCTGTTGAAGCGGCAAACTTCATTGCCAATCAGCTTAGCGCAGACTTTGACGGCGCGTACATAGTTTTCGTTTACCCCAAAACCTATACCGTAGCTTATGTGCTTTACACTGCGGAGCCTTCCGATAATTCAAGCTATAAGTATGAGTATGAGGCGCTTAAGGGCATTGTGAATGATTACGGCTGCCTTAGTAAGCTGTTGAGCGACAGCTACAGCGAGGTAGATACGGTTGAAGGCATTGTAAGGTATTCCACAGCATCCTACAGCGGTACTTATGTAGGACAGTATCCTCTTCCCTGCGATATTGACGGTATGTCGGGTGCAACATTGAACACACCGTGACGGATTTTGGCAGGTGTGTAAACAAAGTATAATAGCGGAGAGAATCCGCTGATTATAAAACCATTCTATATTTAATTTAAAAAAGGAGGAATTTCCACATGAGAAATTCAAAACTTAAGGGCTTTACCCTTATCGAGCTGATCGTTGTTATCGCTATCATCGGTATCCTGGCTGCAATCTTGGTTCCTTCAATGGTATCTTACCTTTCTTCTTCCAAGATCGCTACCGCTAACTCCAACGCTAAGCTGGTTCACACCAACACCGCTGCTTACGGTACTTCTTGTGAGACTGTAAACAACCACTTTGATCAGGATTCGTATCTTGGTATGGATCTTATAACCTCTGCTGAAGGTTATGCTAAGGATGGTACAGATCTTGAGTCTGCTCTTCGTGTAATGATGGGCGGCTCTACAAACGCAGGCTATGCTTCTGTTGCAGTAGATAAATCCGTATCTTCTCCTACTGCTGCTGCTTGGAGCGGTACTGATGGTGACGGTTCTGACGGTATCGTAGGCGGTTACCCTGTTCAGGCTACTGTTAAGAACGACGTAGACGGTGTGGCTGGCGACGTTCAGTGCTTCATGAATGATCCTGCTAATCCTAAGGTTATTAAATAATCTGTTGAACAGTTAGTCAATTAAACACCTTTTCCCTCCGCCACACGGCGGAGGGGATTTTTTTGACTATAAAACGTTTTTTCATAGTGCTGTGACCCGAATAAAGGTTAGAATAGTTCGGTATCGTTGAGGAGAAAATCAATCAGATTGCAGTGGTAGAAACCGCTATCGTCATAGAAGCTATGGGGGATGTCCATGCGGGAGATAAGGCGGTTTAAATAAAAATCTCTTTGTACCACTAAAATTCACCTCATATTTCGGACGTATGCGTCCTAAGTTTTAGATAAGTATATCATAGAAATGTAGAAAGTCAAGGGAATGACCGAAAAGTAAAGTCCCCTGCTTTTTAGGCAAGGGAGTATGTCACCCAAAAAAAACAGACAATCCCTTAAAGAGAGGATTGTCTATTTTACTATTCAATTATTCAGTTCTTGTAAAAAGGAGTACAGCAAGAGCGTCCTCATAAAACGGCTGTCTTTTTTGAAGGAAATCCATGATAACACAGGTATCAATCAAAACATTCATATATTGCCAAGCCGTTCTTCTCGGGCTTCATCAAGTGTCATGTCAGCAGGAACACTGCCTGCCAATTCATCGAGAATATCGAGTTTGCTCCGATAAGGAGATGTGAGCTTTGCAATTGTTTTTCCGTTGCGTGTTATAAACACATCCTCCGAGGCGGCAAGAAGCAGATATTTGCCAAGATTGGCTTTCAGTTCTGTAGCGGTTATAGACATTAAGTTGGCCTCCTTTCACCGGATTTCTATAAACAGTATAGCACAATCGGACGATTAAGTCAAGGGTGTGTCAATATTCGGTGATTAACCAATAGCACAAACTTTTAAAAAAATCAAGTTTTTGCTCTGAATTGCATAAACTTTTGAAAATAAAAAGTTTTTGCACCGAGTGTTTTTCTTGTACATATATTTTCCATAAAATTCGTTTGCTTATACTTATAAATTCCGAAAACGCAATTGCCCGGCTGTTGAGTAGGGGGATATGTATAAGCAAAATGTATTGACAATAAAAGCGAAATGTGATAGAATATAGACATAATTGAAAGGAAATATTACAATATGGGAAATTCGGGGAAGTTTGTGAAAAGGCTAAATGATATTTCACAAAAAAAGTCTTTTTTTTACGTGATAATGGCGCTTACAATAGCCCTGCAGCTCTTTGCTGTTACTTACTTTTTTGCGTTTTGGAAGGACGGCGGTCATATTGACGAGCTGTGGTATTACGGTCTTTCCAACTCCTACTATAACCCTCATCTGTACGGTCCGGATCTGGGTACCTACGACTACATAAATCAATGGATTGACGGTGACGAATTTCTTGATTATCTTTCCGTCGACGAGAGCGAAAGATTTTCTTACGATTCGGTGTACTACAATCAGACCCATGATGTTCATCCGCCCCTTGCTTATTACATTCTCCATACTGTTTGCTCCTTTTTTCCCGGAACATTCTCCTTTTGGTATGGTTTTATAATCGGAATTATTTCTCTTGCCATAGCGCAGGTTTTCCTTGCCAAGACCACCCTGCTTTTCACAAATTCAAGGCTCACCGCATGGATTGTCTGCCTTTTTTACGGATCTTCCATCGCGTTTATCTATACAGGTCTTTTTGTCAGACAGTACTCGCTTTTGACAATGCTTTCGGTGATTTATCTGTATTTTCATGCAAGACTTTATTATAACAAAGGCTCGCAAAATGCGACCTTCATGGGTATTGCCGCATTTACCTTTTTGGGGGCGCATACCAACCACTTCATGCTGGTGCTTGCCTTTTTCATGACAGCCTGCTTTGTATTCTATTTCCTGTTTAAAAAGCAATTTCAGGTCATGTTCAGGTATGCCCTATCCTCACTTTTCGGCGCTGTGCTTTCCTTGGGCTTATTTCCCGAGGCACTGAACCAAATGTTTTTTACCGAAACAAAAAACGAGTCTATGAAGGATAACTACGACCTTATTAATGCCCTAAGATATA
>MSHL01000045.1 GCA_001941135.1 Ruminococcus sp. Zagget11 | reverse complement strand
CTAACTTTTTGGGGTCAATTTACATATTATACCATGCGGCTCTATTTTTTTATAGCTTTTGAAACAATCTATCTTCGTCAATTGCAATTTTACGCAAAAATCACCGCCGACAGACATCGGCGGTGAAAACTTTTTACTGCAATCAATACGGTATAATGCTGAGAAGCACACCCGCCGCAACAGCGGAGCCGATTACTCCTGCTACATTCGCTCCCATTGCGTGCATAAGTAGGAAGTTTGTGGGATCCTCCTGCGCGCCAACCTTTTGGGAAATACGCGCCGCCATAGGCACTGCGGAAACGCCCGCCGAACCAATAAGAGGATTTACCTTTCCCTTTGTAACCGCATACATAATCTTTCCGAAAAGCAGACCACAGGCTGTACCAACGGAGAAAGCTACAACGCCAAGCAGCATTACCTTTAAGAAGTCCCATGTGATAACCTTGGACGCTACTGTAGTTGCGCCAACGGATATACCGAGGAATATGGTAATAATGTTCATAAGCTCGTTTTGCGCCGTCTTTGAAAGTCTGTCAACAACTCCGCTTTCCTTAAAGAGGTTACCCAGCATAAGCATACCTACAAGGGGAGCGGCCGAGGGAACTAAAAGGGCAATGATAATTGTAATGGCTATGGGGAATATAATCTTCTCCGTTTTTGAAACGGTTCTAAGCTGTGGCATCTTTACGGCACGTTCCTTTTTGGTGGTAAGCGCCTTCATAATGGGCGGCTGAATAAGCGGAACAAGCGCCATATATGTATATGCCGCAAGGGCTATAGTACCGACCTCAACCTTATAATCCCCTCCGTTAAGCAGCTTTGAGGATACATAAATGGACGTAGGACCGTCCGCTCCGCCGATAATAGCTATAGAGCCTGCCTCATTGGCGTTGAATCCCAGAAGTGCCGCGCCTATAAAGGTAAGGAATATACCTGCCTGAGCCGCAGCGCCCAAAAGGAAGCTCTTAGGGCTTGCAATAAGCGGCGAAAAGTCCGTCATACAACCTATTCCAAGGAAGATGAGCGACGGGTAAATCTGAAGCTTAACTCCCAAATAGAGTATGTCAAGCAGTCCGCCCTCACGGAGTACATTTCCGTAATCGATATGACCGTCAACAAGCTCAAACAGCTCCGGGTGATACATACCCGTATTGGGAAGATTGGTAAGGAGCATACCGAAAGCGATAGGCAGCAGCAGAAGAGGCTCGTACTGCTTTTTTATCGCAAAATACATAAACACGAAGGATACAAGAATCATTACACCGTTCTGCCATGTGAAAGCGGCAAGTCCCGATTCGGAAATAAGATCCTTTATCGTATCGACAAACATATCTAACATAAAAACAACTGTCCTTTCCGGGATATTTGGCTATATACCGCCGCATCCACTAAAATCTATGCATATTTTCCTGTGCAGCGGCAGCAGCCCACGGACTTCTTCCCGAACCCGACTGTACTCTGCGTATGCCTCTGACGGCAAGCTTTTTCCCCTCGGCAACGCCGATAGCCTCAATTGCCGCAGCTATAACCGCCGCAATCTCATCGGAATCGTCACCGGTGTCCACAGCGGCAACAAGCGTCTGCTGAACGGGTGCGGCTTTCGGTGCCTGAACAGCGACCGCTTCCTTGGATTTAGCCGCCTTTGATGCGTTTATGGCATCAAAAACCTTGCCGATTATCCATACAAACAGAATAAGTATCAGCAGGGCTGAAAAAACCAATGCCAATCCGCTTAGCACAACGGCTGCGACATAATTTCCTTCCATTACCATATAATACATTTCCTCCATTCCTGCTGCCACTGTGACAGCTTTTTTCGGATTTTCAAAATTACTTGTAATTATAACATATTCCGCAGAAAATTTCAAGGCAAATTTCTTATATTTTATAATAAACTATCGTCAGTTATATTAACATATTTCTAACTTTTTATCACATTGAAAAAAGGACTGCCACATTTTTATGCGACAGTCCCACAATTTTTAATCTGCTGCTCTTAAAGTCTGACAATGGACGGTTTAAGCACCTTGCCATTTTTCAGATTTCTGTAACCGGGCAGAACAACCTCTTTGATAGTACCTTCCGCGGACGCCGCTTTTTTCTTTGTATCGGCAAAGAACGCCACCTTGCGTTCCTCTCTTGTCATAACCTTGGAGTGAATATCCTCGTTATAAGCTTCGCCGGGCTTAGTTTCAAGCAGTCCGTAAAGAGGCTCGTCATAGCTGCTGTTATGGAAATCCAAGAAATATGTAAATATATCGTTGAGGGTATTTACATCGGACATATCCTCGTTGAATATCTTCTGCTGGGTATACTCCCAAAGCGCCTGTATATGACCCCACTGTGCGCCGCTGGAAAGGAAGCTGCGGACATTAAGCTCCGCGGGGAAAAACTCAGCAAGTCCCTGCTTTGTGCCGGGCGTAAGGTTCTGATAGGACTCAAATACACTGGTAAGATTACCGAATGTAAGCTTATAAGCGTCCACGTCCTTGTTAAGGCTAATAATCTCATCGCTCTTTGCGGTAATCTCGCTGTTCAGATCATTGATTTTAGCTTCATATTCACCGATCTGCTCCTTAAGCGACTCGGTATACTTACTAAGCTCCTGAATTTGAGCAGTCTTGGTTGCAACATTCTGCTCCAGTCCCTCAATTCTTGTATTAAGCCCCTGAATTTCATTTGTGAGATTGTTTATATGATTATCCCTGCCCTCAAGGATTTTTCTGGCATTTTCAACCTCTTCCGCATAGGCATTCGCCGTTTCAGCGTACTCGTTGATCTTCTCACGGAGAATAAGCATACCCTGCAGCTGTTTGTTAAGAGTTGCAATGCTCTGATCCCTTTCGGCAACCTGTGCCAAAGCTTCTTTAATCTTAGGCTCCGCCTCCGCATACTGCTTACGTGCGGCATCCGCATCGGCAGCAGCCGCATCCCTTTCCGATGTGACCTTTTCCAAATCCTTCTTTACGGTCTCAAGGCTCGCGGAAACGGATTTTGCATTGGCATCGGCACTGTCAAGCTCACTGTGAAGCTTGCTTATCTCGCCTTTCTTTTCCTCAAGCTGACCGCTTATGTCGGAAAGCTTTTCAAGAGTATCGGCAAGCTCCTTCTTCTGCGCTGCGGATTCAGCTTCAAGATTTGCCTTTACCGCGGAAAGCTCCGCAATCTGCGAATCCTTACTCTGACCGCTTTGTGAAAGCTGATCCTTTAATTCATCCAAGGACTTGCTCAGCGACTCAGCCTGCGCCTTAAGGGCTTCCTCGGAAGCGGAAAGCGCCGTTATCTTGTCAGCCTTATCGGAAATATCAGCCTTGGCGGAGTCAAGCTCGGCATTAAGCTGCGCAATTTTGGAATCCTTATCCGAACCGCTTGAAGCGCTTTCGTCCTTGATTTTTCCTATATCAGCGTTAAGGGAATCAACCTGTGCCTTAAGAGCGCCTGCATTTTCCTTAAGGGACGCTATTTCCGCTTCCTTGTTCTTAAGCTCGTCCTCAAGGGCGGACATAGCGGCAAGCTCCTTCTTAAGAGCATCTATATTCTTCTCGTCTTCCTCATATTTCAGCTTATCGGCGGCTGAAGCACTTGAAAGCTCGTTAAATTCTTTCAGGAGATTATCATATTTCGCGGAATCCGCCTTGGCAACTTCGTCAGCGTCGGCAAGCTTTTTCTCCAGCTCCTCGGCCTTGCTCTTAAAGCGATCCATATCCTCGGCAATACTTCCGTAGGACAGCGTTTTACGCAGTGACGATTTTATTTCATCGTCTGCCAAGCTATCCATCAGCATTTTTTGAAATTCGGCAAAATCCATCAATACAACCACCGTTTCATATAAAATAAAACAACCGCATTGCCGGGATAAGCCTTTGAGGGGTAGATACCGGCAGTGCAAAAAACTTACTTTCGGCAAGGTACGGCAGCGACTGTCCTTGCCCTATATAGACAATTGTAACATAACTAAGCGATTTTGTCAAGCATTATTGTGCAGAAATAGATATGCGTTTTTTAGATATATGTAATTTTATTTAATTTATGTTTAATTCATAATTAATTTTCTATGAGCGGTGTCCATACCCCGGCGACAGCTTACTCATCGTCAAAGTTGCCAGGAATGTGAAGCTGCTTAACAGGTATTCTTTTCAAGGGCGAGTAAGAAAACTTCGGACAGGAAGCTTCCCCACTTACCATACCCATTTTTTCGCAGAGAACCTTATCGCCGTTCTTTGCTCTTACTCCGAAAGCGCAATACTGACATTGGGGCTTTATAGAGTTTCCAAAATATTTCTTCTTAGCCATATTAACATTCCTTTCCAAGACGTAATTATTCAAAAGCTACAGATATGCGGTTAATATCGCTTTCTGCGGCACTGCGCCGCCTAACCTTAACCTACATAATATATTGTATCATATTTTTTTATTTTTGGCTACATTTTTTTGTGATAATATTAAAATCGTCATTATTAACAAAATCAGCGACAAGATTGGTGAAAATTCACTATATTTTGGTCTGATTTCCGCAAAAACTACAGCTACTTGTATAATATAGAAGTGTGGCATAATCGCCTTGCATACAATATATGCCATTATACCGCAGGGAACATGGAAAAGCAAGCTTCCGAAAATCGGTATATTCCCGCAAACCGCCTTTATCTGCAAATGCACACATATTCCCCCAAAGGTGAGCAGCGCCGCCGCCATGGGCAATGTAAATAAGCTGCTGCCTGTAAGGTAAACCGTATTGCTGATTTCAAGCATGCCTCTTATAATGGGGTAAATCACATTAGGATCGGTTTTTGTAACTTTGGACGTCACTCTTGTCACAAGGGCGGTAATTCCCGCCGAATCGATAACCGCAATTACCGCGCAGAAAAAAATAACCATGCTGCATATGACCGTCATAGCTGCCGCTCCCCTGCTGACCGATTCGGTAAAAACATCCGCCGAAAGTCTTATTTTCGGACGTGCCGTTGTTTTTTCGGGGACAGTCTTGCCTATAGCGGTAATAAGCGCCGCTGCCGTATTGGACGCTATCACCGCTATGAACAGCGCCGCATAAATTTGCGGATTATTCGGTGACAGCACAGAGGTAATTCCCAAAACGAATGACGGGCCGGGGGCAATACAGAACCGCATAAGCTCTCCACAGCGCTTATCGCTTATCCGGCCGCTGCGGCGCATTTCACTTATAAGGGACGCGCCAACAGGATAGCCTGCCGCTTGACTTATAAGAAACACCGAAAATTCCTCCGGTGTCATGCGGAACACATACCGAGCCAACGGGGAAAAGGGCAAACCTATTACCCTGTACAGTCCCGATGAAACAAGCAGCGATGACATAACCGTAAAGGCAAACAGTGAGGGTATGAGGGTATTCAGACATATGCCTACCCCTTTGATAACCGCTGCCGAAACGGCTTTCCCGTAAGCTATCAAGCCAAATGTAAGACACAGCACCGATACCGAAAGGAGAACAGCCGTAATTTTCCCTTTAGCTGAATTAATCATATTCACGATCCTTTTAAGAATAGTTTTTACACAGGTCGGCAATTAAGGAAGCACTTCCTTAACAGCCCTGTTCTTTATAAGCCTTAACCTTAATATAATATATACAAAAGCGATAATTTGTATGAAAGGATTTTACTATGGACTCGGGAATGGATACTATTAAAAAGAATCTCCAGCTGAACTCACAAATTGTAATTTGCGACGACAGCTACATTGAAATAGAACGCTGCAAAAGGATTATGGAATATAACGATATTTACCTAAAGCTGAAAATCTCTCCCACCTTCTTCGTGGAAATCTGGGGAAGCGGGCTTACTATTTCCGATTACGGCGACTGCGGGATTGCGGTGAGAGGGAAAATCATGACCATTGAGCTTCACGGATAGGGGGATAACGGAATTGAAAAGCTATAAGCTGCGGAACAGGGTGGAATTTGAAATAAACACCGAGGGGCGGGACACAAACAAGCTGATAAACACACTTCATGAGGAAAAAATCAGGTTTTTCGGGCTTTCCTCCAAGGGTGATATTCTGCGGGGATATGTGCGCTATGGGGATTTCACCGATTTTTCCCTTATATGCGATAAACTGGGGTTTAAGCCGAAAATTCGCTCCCGCAAGGGATATGTATTCGCATTAAACCGCTATAAAAAGCGCTGGGGTATTCCCTTAGGGATAATACTGGCGGCGATGCTGGTGGGATTTCTGTCCGACAGGGTTATGATAATTGAAATAGACGGCTGTGATACCGCGGGTGAGGAAAGAATTATTTCCCTGCTGGAGGATTGCGGAATTTACTACGGCAGCAGCATAAGCGAGGTAAATCTATATCGTGCCCAGCAGCAGCTTCTTGCCATGGACGACACCCTTTCTTGGGCGAGCATACGAAGCAACGGAAGCAGAGTAATAGTATCTGTGCGGGAAATCACCAATCAGCCCGAAATGGAAAGGAAAAATACTCCCTGCAATATAGTGGCAAGCCGTGACGCACAGATAAAAAGCGTTAAGGTATATAACGGTATGCTCTCCGTGATGATAGGGGACGGGGTAAAAAAAGGTGATGTAATAGTAAGCGGAGTTGTGGATACCAAGTATGGGAAGTCATACTATGTTCATTCCATAGCCGAAATAACGGGTATATACACCGAAAAAATGACCTTTTCACAGTCATTTTCATCCACCGAATCGGAATATACCTCAACTGTCACAAAAAAGGCTTTTTCCCTGTTCGGAAAGCGTTTCCGCTTAGGCGGGAAATACGTTCCCGAGAGCGATTATGAATACCGTGAATCATCGTCTGTAATAACCCTTGGAAAAATCCGCCTGCCCTTTGAGATAATAGAGATGAACTATGATTTATTTGAAGAAAAGGAAATAACGCTGACGGAGGAGCAGGCTCTCAGCATGATTGATGAAAGGATATCCCGCTATGAGAACAACCTTTTGACCGGCAACGGCGCTGTGATTGTGGGGAAGGATATAGCCAAAGCCCTGACTGAAAAGGGCGTTACTCTGACGGTTACCTATACCGTTGAGGGAGAAATAGGGGTTGAGAAGCAGGTTATGGTTAAGGGGGGATAATGCACCGAGCAATCATTTGTTCACAATATAATTTGTTCACAATATATATATATATAGAATTTCGTAAAAAATTATGGTAGCATTAATTCGTATGTCGATTATAACCGATTTACGGAAAGGATGTTACCATGGAACAGACATTAGCCCCAAAAAACACCCGTAATTATGAAATTGATTTTATGAAGCTGATACTGGCGGTATCGGTGCTTGGCAATCACATGCGATCTCTTATCAGCACTGATAATCCTTGGTATTCAATAACAAACAAGTGGGGTTGGATCAGCGTTCATCTTTTCTTCGCAATATCCGGTTATTTTATGGTTTGCTCCTATATGAAGAGAAAAGAATCACTTCAATCTGACAATTACGGAAAAAACGCATTTATGTATTTAATGGATAAAATCAAATCCTTGGCATTTCCCATATACATAAGTCTTGCCGCTAATTATGTGTGGTATATTCTGCGCTGTATTATTGTGTATAAGAAGTTTAACATACTCCTTACCTATTTTATAGAAGCTATTCCGGAAATTTTATTTGTAAACATGGCGGGTATCGATCCCCATGATCTAAATCCGCCTCTGTGGTATCTGTCGGCAATGTTTATATGTACTCCCGTACTATAACACCTCGTTTTATATATATATCTTCTCACCGCTGTGTGCATTACTCACGCTATCCTACTGTTACAATTCCGGCGGTTACATAGGAAGAGTGGATTCCGGGACTATCATAAGCGGTGCTATTATTCGTGCTCTTAGTGGAATTTCTTTTGGTGTGTGTGCATGGATAATCGTCGAATTTATAAGGAATTCTAAAATTTTCAAAATGATATATACAATATTTGAACTTTTTTTGATTTTCCTCTTTGGATATATATGGTTGACTGATGCTGACATAAAAATCACCTTTCCGATTATTCTCGTATTTCCGTTTTTACTTGCAATAATGGCTTCCCAAAAAAGTTATTTATCAAATATTTTTAACCATAAGCTATTTTCTAAACGTGGCTCCCTATCTTTAATAATTTACTTAATGCAATGGGTACCATTACGTATAGTCACCGATATAGATTACTTTTCAAGCATGACAGGGCGCAATAAAGTTCTTTGGATGATAATACTTACCGCTATGTCTTGTATTCTTTACTATTTGCTGGTTTTTCTTATAGAAAAATTAAAAATTCATTTTCACAATCATCAAAAGCAATCAACGAATAAATAAAACAAATAATCAGGGAAAATCGTCTGCCATTATTTCTATCCCTAATATTTACAATAATTGTGCCTTTCTACGCCCATTCGTTCACACACAGTATATATAATTTGTATGTCGGATAATAACCGATTTACAGAAAGGATGTTACCATGGAACAGACATTAGCCCCGAAAAACACCCGTAATTACGAAATTGATTTTATGAGGCTGGTGCTGGCGGTGTCGGTGCTCTTCTATCATTCAGCAAATGCATTTTTAGATAACGATAATTATTGAATCAAAATCAAGCGGAAAACCTCACACGGCTTTCCGCTTGAACTTTTAATAATCGGGAAAATTTTTCGTCTCAGACATTATCATCGCTGTCGGCATCTTCCTCGTCATCGACAACCTCTACCTTGATTTCAGCCTCCTCGGCTTCTTCAACCGCATCGGTCTTAGCCTCCTCAGGCTCTTGCTTTGCAAGCTTTGCGCCGCACTTTCCGCAAAAATCATCATCCACTGCACATTCCTTGCCGCATACGGGACACTCAACCGTACCCTTGAGAGCCGCAAGCTGATCCTTAAGGGACTTGACTTTATCCAGCTTTTCGGTTATTTCGGCAAACACAAGGCAGCTGTCGCTGTCGGAAGTATTGTCCTTATAAAGCTTGTAGTAAAGCTTTCCCGCTTTCTGGTACAAATCAGCGACTGCTTTTTCCTCACTTGCAATTTTAACATTTAGCTTAGCATAATCCGTACCTATTTTTGCTTTTTCGGAAGCGACCTTTCCCGCACTGGTAAGTGTTTCAGCAAATTTCTCAAACATTTTCATAACCTCCATTTAAAAATATCGCACAACGGCGGACTTACTGTTCTTATACAGTAATTATAACCTCTTTCTGTAAAAATGTCAATAAAAATCACCGTATTTTCATGAATATCTCATTATTCTAATCTGATTTTAATTTAGTTTTTTACAAGGTTGGTGTAGTTTCCTTCAAAATTCTTCCGTCACGGAGCAGGTCATGCAGGGTTGAATAGTCGCTTTCCCCTATTGCCCTGCGGTATTCCGCCAACCTGTCCATAATGAAGTCTATCTCAAAGCAAAGAGCGTCCTTATTCATTATAAAAAGGGGCGTCCACATATCCTCGTTCAGCTTGGCAACTCTTGTCAAGTCTTGGAAAGAGCCTGCGCTGAATCCCAGCTGCTTGCTGTGTGTAGGGCTTTTTATATAAGCATTGGAAACAACGTGCGCCAGCTGGCTCGTAAAGGCAATAATGCTGTCGTGATCCTCAGGAGTGGTGACTACTACCTTTTTAAAGTGAATGGAAGCGGCAAAATCCTTTAGAAGATTAAGCTCCTTTTCGGGGGTATTTTCCGTTTTGGTGATAATAAAGCTGGCATCGTCAAATAGGTTGTCGAGGGAATATTCAAAGCCTGAAAATTCACGCCCTGCCATAGGGTGCGCACCGATAAAGGCAACTCCCCTGTCTGCAAGGGGCTTTTCAACGGCATTAACTATCTCCTTTTTTACACCGCAGGTATCTATGACAATACTTCCCTTTTTAAATTTATCAGCATTTTCAAGAATATAGTCAATCGCTGTTGTGGGGAAAAGGGAAATAATAGTAAGATCCGCCTTGGAAACGTCCTCCGCCTCATAATCCACAGCCCCTTGAGAAAGAGCCATACTCATGGTTTTCCTGTCTATATCTATTCCGCCCACGGAATGATTGGTATGCTTTTTTATAGCCTTACAGAGAGATCCTCCGATAAGACCCAAACCCACGGTAACAATTTTCAATTTTACTTCCTATCCTTTCCTACAATTGCTTTTCGCACTTTATAGCGATAAAATCCATAGAATTATTGTACCAAATAAATATGAACTGTATTGGGGAATTATTATGGATATATGGTGAATAAACAGAGCAGATAATATTTTTATTAATTCAAGCAAGACAGCCTATATTCCGAAAAAGCCTCAATAAATCTCACTGTACAGCCAAAAGGACTGCCGCAGATGTGACAGTCCCTTTTTTCTTGCATACCAAGTCTGCTTACTTTTCCAGTGTTCCGTGGGAAAGCGCGGTTAAATACGCGTTGATAAATCCATCAAGGTCACCGTCCATTACGGCGTTTATATTGCTGTTTTCAAAGTTGATGCGGTGATCCTTCGCCAAGGTATAGGGCATGAAAACATAGGAACGTATCTGTGCGCCCCATGCGATTTCTTTCTTTACACCCTTGATGTCCTCGATCTTGTCCAAATGCTCCTTTTCCTTGATATCCGCAAGCTTTGCCACCAGCATTTTCATAGCGTAATCCTTGTTCTGATACTGGCTGCGCTGTGTCTGACAGGATACCACAATTCCCGTGGGAATATGTGTAAGACGGACGGCGGAGGAAGTCTTATTGACCTTTTGTCCTCCCGCACCGCTGGCACGATAGAAATCTATCTCCAAATCCTCCGGACGAATTTCTATATTAAGGTCAGCCTCGCCTATTTCGGGCATAACCTCCAGTGATGCGAATGATGTCTGCCGTCTTCCCGATGAATCAAAGGGGGATATACGCACAAGACGGTGTACTCCTGTTTCCGATTTAAGAAAACCGTAGGCATTGGTTCCCTCAACGAGGATAGACGCAGACTTAAGTCCCGCTTCATCTCCGTCAAGATAATCAAGGGTAGTAACCTTGAAATTATGGCGCTCCGCCCAGCGGTTGTACATTCTGAAAAGCATTTCCGCCCAGTCTTGAGCCTCCGTGCCGCCTGCGCCCGCATGGAAAGTAAGTATGGCGTTATTACCGTCATATTCTCCTGTGAGCAGGGTGGTAAGCTTTGTGGTTTCAAGCTCCGCCTTAAAGCCCTCGGCTTCCTCCCTTAACTCCGCCACGGCAGCTTCGTCCTCTTGATTGCCCTCCTCGATTGTCATTTCAATCAAGGTAATGGCATCCTCCAGACGGCTGTCAAGCTTTTTGTAATTGGCTATTACATTTTCATTCTGCTTTATCTTCTGCATAACCTTTTGCGAATTTTCCAAGTCATTCCAGAAGCCGTCCTCGGCAGACTTTTGCTGAAGTTCTTCAACCTCTTCCTTAAGTTTATCTATATTGAGGATAACGTAAAGCTCCTTCATATCCTTACGATAACCCTCAAGCTCCAATTTAAGCTCGTCAAGCAACAGCATTGCAGCGACCTCCTATATATATTTTAGTTAAATGCTTTTTGGTAAATGCAGCTACCCCTCGCCGTCGATAGCTTTTGGCTGACGTTGGGAGGAATACAGACTATCATTTCCCGAAAGCATATATGAAACTCCCGCCGCCAAGGCATAATACACTATACCCTCGCCGCCGAACATCTCCACACATATAACGATTGTGGCAAGGGGGCAATTGGTAACTCCGCAGAATACAGCGGCTGTTCCCACAGCTGCCCCGAATGAGGGATCTATCTGCAATAATTCTCCCAAAAAGCAGCCAAAGGTTGAACCGATGAAGATAGTGGGGACAATTTCTCCGCCCCTGAACCCTGCACCCAGTGTAAGGGCGGTAAACAGTATTTTCAGCAGAAATGCTCCCCAAAAGGCATTTCCCTCAAAGGCTCGCACTATAACCTCAGTGCCTGCGCCGTTGTAGTCACGATTTCCCACAATAAGCGTAAGGATTATAACAATTACACCGCCCACAGCAGCTCTTAGGTAAATGTTAGGTATATACCTTACATAAAGCTTCTTTACCGCTTTAAGCACACGGCAGAAAAGCACAGCTGCCACAGCGCCGCCTATTCCCAAAAGAAGTACGGTGAATATGGAATAAATATTATCAAAGGAAAAGGTCGGTATACCATTTACGGTAAAGGCAGTGGGAGAACAGCCTATAAGCCGCGCAGTCACAGAAGCCGTAACGGAGGAAATAAGGCAGGGAACTATTGCCGAATACTGCGTTCTCTCAACAATAGCAACCTCCATTGCAAACACAGCTGCGGCAACGGGTGTGCCGAAAAGTGAGGAAAATCCCGCAGCCATTCCGCACATGATAAGTATACCGTAATCCCTTTCACTGAGATGCAAAAGCCTTTGAAGCGGGGAAATAAGACTTCCTCCCAGCTGAAGCGCCGCACCCTCACGTCCCGCAGAACCGCCGAAAAGGTGTGTCAGGAATGTTGCCACGAATATCAAGGGCGCTGTTTTGAGGGAAACTCCCTCTATCCCCTGTGCGCCCAGTATAATCTGATTTGTACCCTTGTCATCGTCCATTTTGCACAGGTGGTACAGGGCAACAATTACAATTCCTGCCACAGGCAGCAGGAAAATAAGGAAGTCATGCTCCATGCGCAGCTGAGCCGCTTTATCAAGACAAATGTGGAAAAGCGCGCCTGCTATGCCGATGAATATTCCCGCACAAAGGGCAATAGCAAGCCATTTAAGAAAGCTGCCGCATATGTGGGATATTTCCGATTTATATTTGTTGAGGATTTCCTTGAAATTGCTATTCATGGAGAATCATCAGCATTTCTCGCAAAATCTTGCAGGCAATGACAGTGGACGAACCGCTTTGGTCATAGTGGGGAGATAACTCGTTTATATCCGCACCTACTATATTCAGACCTTTCAGCTTGATAAGCGCCTCAAGCAACTGATTAAAGTTTGCGCCTCCCGCTTCGGGAGTACCCGTTCCGGGGAATACGGAGGGGTCAAGAACGTCCAAGTCAATGGTAAGATAAATTTTCTTTCCCTCAAGGTATTGCCGTATTTCGTCAATACAGTCAAAGGATACACCTGATATACCTGTCTTGTACATATGTGTATGCTTTGCGGCAAATTCAAATTCCGTTCTTTCGCCGCTCCTTATGCCAAGCTGGAATATATGACCGTCCCCCACAATCTCGTGACAGCGGCGCATAACGCAGGCATGGGACAGCTTATTTCCCAAATAATCCTCACGGAGATCCGCATGAGCGTCAAACTGTATAATATACACGTCATTTCCGTATTTTTCGGTGACAGCCCTAAAAGCTCCCAGCGTAACCAAATGCTCCCCGCCTATCATAACGGGGATTTTATCGGCGGCTAAAATTTCCGCCGTGTGACGCTCAATCTGCTCCAAAGCGGGTTCGGGAGAACCATAGCAAAGTTCGGGACTTCCCGAATCGAATATTTGCATATCCGTAAGATCCCTGTCCTGATAGGGAGAATAGGTTTCTATACCATAGCTCTCACTGCGTATTGCGGATGGTCCGAAGCGCGTTCCGGGACGGAATGAGGTAGTGCTGTCGTAGGGTGCGCCGAATATAACTATATCCGCCGATTCAAAGGGAGTGTCGCAGGCGATAAAGCAGTTAGTTTCAGGTTGCATTGTCAAGCAGCTCCTTTACATAGTTTGGTATGGCGAAGCAGCCTTTATGCAGCTCGGTATTGTAGTAGCGTGTTTTTATGCCCAGACTGTTCCAACGGTCGGCATCGAAATCCAGCGGGTCTACGGTTTTCGAGGCAAAGCCGAAAAGCCAATGTCCCGAGGGGTATGTGGGTATATGCATCTGATACACCCGACAAATGGGGAAAAACTCCTTAATACGCTTATGGGCGCGCTGCATAGCCTTTGCATCCTCCGCATAGTAAGGACTTTCATGCTGATTTACCAAAATACCGTTTTCCTTGAGGGCGTTGTAGCAATTGCCGTAAAATTCGCTGGTAAACAGTCCCTCTCCGGGACCAAAGGGGTCCGTGCTGTCAACAATAATCAGGTCGTAGCAATTTTCCTTTTTGCGGACATACTTCAATCCGTCCTCAAAGTGCAGGCTGACCCTCGGATCGTCCAGCTTGCAGGCTGTCTGAGGAAGATACTCCCGACAAACCTCAACAACTCTTTCATCTATTTCCACCATATCTATATGCTCAATGGTATCGTAGCGGGTAAGCTCACGTACAGTGCCGCCGTCCCCTGCGCCGATAACCAATATGTTCTTGATTTCCGGTGCAGATGCCATAGCCACATGGGTTATCATTTCGTGGTAGATAAACTCGTCCTTTTCGGTAAGCATCATAAGCCCGTCAAGGGTAAGAAATCTGCCAAATTCGGGACTTTCAAAAACATCTATCCGCTGAAACTCACTTTGCTCGCTGTGAAGCTGCTTATTCGTGCGAATGGACATCTTTGCGTCCTTTGAGTGATATTCCGTGAACCATAGCTCCATAAAAAATCCTCTTTTCATAAGTAAGCGTTTCAATTAACGGTTAAGGGCATCAGTCGTGGGCTATAACCTTAATTTT
This sequence comes from Ruminococcus sp. Zagget11, assembly GCA_001941135.1. Lineage (GTDB taxonomy): Bacteria > Bacillota > Clostridia > Oscillospirales > Ruminococcaceae > Huintestinicola. Next base: position 15,286 of record MSHL01000045.1, on the reverse strand, counting down.
CTCAATCGCCATATCCTCCATGCCTGTCATGAAGCAGCCGCTTTTCTTGCTGTAATCTATATATTCCAGTATTTCGGGCGTAAGAAGCTCTCCCGGTGCAATAATCGGTATTCCCGGAGGATAGCACATTACAAACTCGCAGCTTATCCGCCCTGCACTTTCCATAATCGGCAAGGTTTCCTGTTCGCCGTAAAAGGCAGCCTTAGGTGAAAGCACGATTTTCGGGTTGATATATTCGTGGTGATCCACAGGCCCCGCCTTTTCTCTTCCAAAGCGGCGCTTTATCTCGCTAAGCGCGGAAACAAGCCGCTCTATATCCTTCCAACGGTCGCCTGGGGACATAATGGCAAGTACGTTTCCTATATCGCCCAGCTCCATTTGTATATCGTAGCTGTCACGGAGAATGTCGTAAACCTCAATTCCGGGAAGTCCTATGTCCCGTGTATATATGGATAATTTTGTCTTGTCAAAGGCGAAAATATCCTTTCCGTTCACAAGCTCCTCGGAGTAGGCATAGTACCCGCCTATCCTGTTTACCTCCTCACGTGCGTATTCGGCGGAATCCACAACGGCTTTACAAAGCTTTTTACCGTTTGTGGCATAATATTTCCTTGAAATATCAAGGGAGGACAGCAGCAAATATGAACCGCTGGTGGTTTGTGTAAGGTTTATAACCGAGCGCACATGGCCCTCGGATATTCCCGCATTTTTCCCCACAAGGAGAAAGCTGCTCTGTGTTAAAGAGCCACCTGTTTTGTGCATAGATACAGCCGCCATATCCGCTCCCGCAGCCATAGCGGAAACGGGCATATTTTCACCGAAATAGAAATGGGTGCCGTGAGCCTCGTCCGCAAGAACCTTCATTCCGTGTTCATGGGCGATACGGGTTATCCTTCTAAGGTCGGAGCATATGCCGTAGTAGGTGGGATTATTTACAAAAACCGCCTTTGCATCGGGATTTTCCTCAATAGCTCTTTCCACGTCCTCGGTACTCATGCCGAGGGGTATACCCAGCTTGTGGTTTACCCCCGGATTAACGTACACGGGTATTACACCGCTGATAATAAGGGCATTTATGGCGCTTCTGTGGACGTTTCGTGGGATAATGATTTTATCCCCCTCCTTACAGACGGAAAGCACCATCGACTGTACGGAAGAGGTAGTACCGTTTACCATGAAAAAGCATTTCCCTGCGCCGAAAGCCTCCGCCGCCAGCTCCTCCGCCTCACGGATAACGGAAACGGGGTGACAGAGGTTATCAAGGGGCTTCATGGAGTTGACATCAACCTCCATACAGGTTTCACCCAAAAAATCGGTAAGCAGCGGATTTCCCTTTCCGTGCTTGTGTCCCGGAACGTCAAAGGGCACAACCCTTGCATCCTTGTATTTCATAAGTGCCTCATAGATAGGCGTGCGAGATTGATCCATGACAGTAACCACCCCTTTAAAGGCATACGGAGCCTTTTCCCCACTTAGTTGAATATATTCTGTCCGCTGAAAATTTCAATCATTTCACGGCGGAGAAGGTCGTTGATTTCCAACCGTCTTTTGGGCGCCAGCTCGTAGGTGTCCGTGTTGAAAAGATAGTTTTGCAGGAAAATTTCCTTTATCATCATTTTCGTATGGAATATATTTGACTGGTACACATTAACATCTATAGTGTCATAGCGATCCAAGGTTTCCTTGGCTATATAGTCCTGGATAGAAGTTATATCATGGTCAATAAAGAGCTTTTTGCCCTTTTCATCCCTTGTAAAGCCCCTTACCCTGTAATCAATGGTAATAATATCCGAATCGAAGCTTCCAATCAGATAATCGAGGGATTTAAGGGGAGTTATTTCTCCGCAGGTGGAAACGTCAATATCCACCCTAAATGTGGTTATGGCGTTATCGGGGTGAAATTCGGGATAGGTATGGACGGTCAGGTGACTTTTGTCAAGATGACCCGCAATATCCGTCTTTGCCGATGCATATCTCATATTGCAGGACTCGTCAATGTCCGCCTTATCCAAATGCTCCTCGGAAACAAGCAGCGTAACGGAAGCTCCCTGCGGCTCGTAATCCTGCTTTGATATATTAAGAACATGGGCGCCTATGGCATCTGTGACATCGCACAGTATCTTTGTAAGGCGCTCCGTGTTGTACTGCTCATCAATGTATTTTATATAGTCCTGCTGTTCTCTTGGACTTTTCGCATAGCAAATATCGTAAATATTGAAGCTTAGTGTTTTAGTCAGGTTATTAAACCCGTAAAGCTTTAGCCTATTTTCCAACCCTAACATCACGACCCTTTCCCGCCGAAATACCGATTCGACACAAAATTACACAGTACATATCATACCCCTAAACCGCGAAAATGTCAAGGGCTTTGCGAAAAAAACAAGTGCATGGCGAAAAAATTTACAAGGGCTTTTTTTCTCTTAACAAAAAATTAATAAGCAATACTGCCTCATAGACAGCTTATATTATTTACGGCATTGCCCGGTAAAACAAAAACGACCGACTTGAGAATGTAAATCGGTCGTTTCATATTTTTATTGTTGATTTCAGCTAAATCAAGGGATATGCACCCATGCGGTAAGTTCCGAAGCCGTTCTCAAGCTCCTCAAGGGTATATTGCTTTACCATTTCCTCCGTAATCGGCGTACTCTCCGACCAGACGGCATACGAAACACCAATTCCCCCGGAAACATAAAAGCCGTAGTAGCCGTCAAAATCATTGCCCAGATATGCCGAAAGATCAATTTCCGCATTGCCCGAATTAGCATCACTTTCGCCGCTTCCCACAAATATACTGTCGCTCAAAGCGATTGATGACCTTGAGTTGTAATCAACAACAGCAAGCTGCGCACCCTCGTATACCTGTCTTGCATTGGCGTTTGCCTTTGCAATTTTTGAAGACAGAAAATACGATACGAGTGATGGAACAAGCATGGCGCTCAAAATTCCGATAATTGCTATTACCACAATAAGCTCAATCAACGTAAAGCCCTTTAATACCGCCGCTTCTTTATGTCTTCCCATATGCCTTTTCATTCTGAACACCCCTTTCTAAAAAATTGCAAATTTCAAATAAATTATATTGCAATTTTTATATCTGTTATCATTATATCAGCGATAAGCATAATTGTCAATAGCTATGGAAAATTAATAGTTAACAAATTGTAAACTTCTCCTTTCAAAATTGACACATTATTAAAAATACACTATTCTCACAAGTTTTTTTCTGAAAATTAGGTAAATATTTTTCCTTATTTACTATTCAAATTTTCGCTCCGTTGTGATATAATAGATAGGTAATACGAATACGAACATTTGAAGAGAGGATAACAAATGTTTTCAGATAGAAAAATATGTAAATCGGCGGCACTTATATTGTCTGCCACCCTGCTTGCCACCGCTTGCGGAGCTGATGCGGAGGAATTATCGGAATATGACCCCTCCCCCTCCCTGTCGGAAAGCGTAAGCAGCGAGTACACCTATGCCACGACGGAGGAGAAATCGAAAACAACCGCCAAAAGCACTGCTGCTTCGGAATCCGCCGCCAGTGACAGCGAAACGGTAATTGTTCCCGAAGCGGCTTCCTCCGAAACCGAGGAGGACTTAGGCGCGCCTACCGTTTCCGATACCACGGAAGCCACCGTTATCGCCGAATCCGCTGCGGAAACCACAACGGAAACCGTTTACAGCGCAGATATGGATGTGGAGGAATTGTCCTTAGAGGCTGCTCCCGAAAGGATTTTGGAAAACGCTTCCACTGCACTAACCTCGGCGGAAACAGCTGCCGATAATTCTGCGGATACTGCTGTAGCTGCGAATATGAGCTATGACAAGAGTTTTTTTGAGAACACACTCTTTATCGGAGATTCCATTACCACGGGCTACTCCCTTTACGGCTACCTTGATGAAAGAAATGTATACGCAAAAATAGGACTTAATCCAAGCACTGTGCTTACAAAGAGTGTTTCCACCTGCTACGGAGAAATCACTATAGGCACTATGCTTGACTATACTCAGCCGGATATAATATATATTATGCTGGGCTCCAACGGTATACAATGGCTAAGCTGCGAAAATATGATAGCCTCCACCGGCTCTTTGGTGGAGATAATAAAGGAGCATTGCCCCAATTCGTTTATAGTGCTGGTAAGCGTTCCTCCCGTTACGGCGGACTATGACAGCACCGTTGATATTGACGTTATGGAAAAGATACTTGAATATAACTCCGATCTTTGGGATTATGCCTATGACAATGTGCTGGGATATATCGATATTACGGAGCTGCTGACGGACAAAACGGGATACTTTAACAAAAGCTATGCGGAATATGACGGTATGCACTTCAAGCCGGACGCATACAAGATAGTTCTGTCCGAGCTGCAAAGTGTCACCGAGGATTATATTTACGAAACAGGCATGACATTTGCGGATGAAGCGGAAACCGATGCCGTGTCCGAGGAAGCTGCCGAAACCGAAGCTGCGTCCGACACCGACACGGTAACGGAGACTATAAATACCGAAGCAGTAACGGAAACCGAAGCCGTGACCGATTTATCCGAAACAGGTGAGGATAAATAAATGCAGGGTAAAATTAATTATCAAAGGGAGCTTGACAAGCTGCTTGACAATTTGGAGGGCACGCCTACGCTGCTTCTCCACAGCTGTTGTGCGCCCTGTTCAAGCTATGTGCTGGAGTACCTTTCGCGGTATTTCAGCATAACTGTATTTTACTACAATCCGAACATCTACCCCTCCGAGGAGTTCTACAAGCGCCGCGGAGAACAGGAAAGGCTTATCGGAGAAATGCCCGTGGAAAATCCCGTCAGCTTCATAGGTGCGGAGCATTTGTCGGAACGCTTTTACAGTGCGGTAAGAGGAATGGAAAAGCTGCCGGAGGGCGGCGACAGATGCAGAGTGTGCTTCCGTCTGCGTTTGGAGGAAACCGCAAGAATTGCCGCCGAAAAGGGCTTTGACTATTTCACCACCACGCTTACTATCAGTCCCATGAAAAACGCCGCTGTGCTGAACGAGGTGGGTCGGGAAGCGGCGGAGAAATACGGTGTGAAATTTCTCCCCTCCGATTTCAAGAAAAAGGGCGGCTATCAGCGTTCAACGGAGCTTTCAAGGGAGTACGGAATTTACAGGCAAAATTACTGCGGCTGCGTTTATTCCGTTCACACAAACGATAACAGGGAAAATGAAAAGGAGAATTAAACTATGTACGTACCAAATGATAAGCGTTACGATAAGATGGTGTACCGCAGATGCGGCAAAAGCGGTCTGCGCCTGCCTGTGGTTTCACTGGGACTTTGGCAGAATTTCGGTGCGGGGAGCAGTCTTGCCGCTTGCGAGGAAATGGTTCACACCGCCTTTGACTTGGGAATAACCCACTTTGATTTGGCAAATAATTACGGCAATCCCTACAACGGTTCCGCTGAAGAGAATTTCGGCAGAATACTTGACAGGGGCATGAGAGCATACAGGGACGAGCTTTGCATATCCACAAAGGCAGGGTATGAGATGTGGCCCGGTGTTTACGGTGACAGAAACGGTTCAAGGAAGTATCTTGTCGCCTCCCTCGACCAGAGCCTTAAGCGTATGGGACTGGATTATGTGGATATTTATTATCACCACATCGCCGATCCCGAAACGCCCGCAGAGGAAACTGCGCTGGCACTGGACAGCCTTTGCCGACAGGGTAAAGCCCTTTATGTGGGAATTTCCAACTACAGCAGGCAGCAAACCGAGGAAATCACCGCAATTTTCCGAGAGCTGAAAACTCCATTTATTATAAATCAGCCCTCCTATTCCATGCTTAACAGGTGGATTGAGGGTGACCGCCTTGACAGCTTCGCCGAGGAAAACGGCATAGGTCTTGCGGTATTTTCACCGCTGTGCCAAGGTCTGCTTACGGACAGATACCTGAACGGAGTTCCCGCTGATTCCCGCATAGGCAGAGGCGCAACATGGATTGGGAATATGCTGGACGACAGCATGGTAGAAAAGCTGAGAAAGCTGAACGACATCGCCGCAAGGAGAGGACAGAAGCTGTCTCAAATGGCGCTTTCATGGGTATTGGCAAATACCGCGGTAACAACGGTTATAACAGGCGCCAGCCGTCCTCAGCAGATTATCGACAACGTAGGATGTATTGAAAGGCTTGACTTCTCCCCTGAGGAAATGGCGGAAATAAACTCGCTTATCGGCTGAACGAAAAGCAGTAAATTAATATGCAAAAAAGCGATCCCGTTTTGTATTAAAATGGGATCGTTTTTTATTTACACATCACACATTGCGCTGTCGCGAACGCTCGATACGTGCCAAATTCAGTGAATAAATGATAATTTTGTCCTCCGCTTTGTCAAAGCCCCTGTCAAAGAACACATTGGCTATTGTGTTTTCAACCAAGGTCTTTATGGCGTTAAGGGGCTGCCTCAGTCCAAGATTGCCAAAGGAAATCTTAAGTATGTCCTCCTCGGCACATTTTTTGAGAATTATGCTGCACCCCATTTCCCTTGCAAGATCACTGACCTTGCTTCTGATAAGGGTAAGCATATCCTTTTCGGATAAGCGGCGGAAGTTAATGATTGACGTTATTCGTCCCGCCAGCTCCTCCTGCATACCGAAGCTTACTATGTCTTGAACAGTCAGTCCCTCATGGAATGGGTCGCCGTTCGCCGCTGTATCGGAAGCGTCATTCTCTGTCAGAAATCCGATTTTAGGTGCGATTGCTGTCCTTTGCTGCTTTTTGTCCCGCAATTCCTGGAACGAGCCCAGAAAAACAAACATTGTCTTTCCGGAATCAAATTCCATGTCGTCGCCGTCTATGTCAATCTTCATCTCCATTCCCTCTATAAGGGTAAGAAGATTGGACTGAATTGCCGCGTTTATGTTTACACCCTGGGAATAGCTGGGGAGACACTTTTTATCAGCCTCATCGAGGAAGCAGATGGCCACTCCCGTGGACTTTTTATCCTCTCCCAGTATTTTTTCGGTATGGTATTGACATTATCTCCCTTAAATCCCGATTCGGTAATTTGGCTCAAATCTATCTGCACCACAGGAATGGGAATATTATACAGTCTGAACAAATCCCTTATTGTACGGTAAAATTCGGTTTTTCCCGTACCGCTGGGGGAAGTGAGCAGCCAGTTTTCCGCACGGAACGGCGCGCCTGACGCCACAGCCTGCATATAGCTGTACACCTTATACACAGCCTTTTTCAGCTCCGTACCCTGACCCATTATTCTCCTTTCACAGTATTCGAGCATTGCGGCGGGAGTAAGGGATTCCATTGCGGAGCGAATGCGCCTGCTTGTGACAGATTTTTCGTATTCCGCTTCAATATCCGCCACGCTTTTCACGCTGAACGGGGCAATGTAGCTTGCAAACCGATCCGATGTCTCCGAGTCTGTGTTGGAAACAACACCGATTATTTTGCGGTCGGCGGTACAGATATAGCCGTACCGATGTGACCTTGTCATCATGGTGAATTGGCGTGTAAAGCTCTTGTAAAAGGAGCTTACTTCGTTTATTTTCCCCAAAAAGTCACCGTCGCAAATAATCCTGTTGCGGGGATAGAACAAAGCGCAGCGGGAAAGCCTTTTCTCAAGGATTACGTTTTTTGAATCTATTCTCCCTAAAAAATCGGCAACGCTCTCCTTTTTTCCGTGAAAATAAGGGAAGATTGCACAACATAGACGCTTTTTTCTCCCATTTTGACTAATTTAAGCTCATGAAGACCGTAGGGTATGTATTCAAGGTTGTCGTTGTCAACTATCAATCTGCCGACACCATTTTCGTGGTAGTAGAGCGCAAATTCATTTCCGCTTTTTCCATTCTCGGTCATATCGTCCTTTACAAGACCACATTCGCGGCAATAGTTTTCGTTGAATTTTCTGTTAATATGGACGATGGGCGTATTATTCTCCAAGGGCTTGCCGCACTTATGACAAAGGCTGCCTGTTAAACCAATCTTTACTGAAAGCATGGTACTTCCTCCATTCACACCGACAAAAGCTTCTGTTTACGTTACAATGAAAGTATAGCATATATTTCCGCAAAAATCATTTAAAAAAATCTGCGAACAGCTTTAGCCATGCTTAACAGCGTTTAAGGAAGTACTCCTATAACCTAAAAAATAGAGAATGGAATTTATTTTTTCCATTCTCTATTATCTAATCTATATTCTCAAAAATTACTTGGTAAGTCTCCATATGTCCTTAGCATATTCGTCAACGGCACGGTCTGCGGAGAAAATTCCCGCACCTGCTATGTTGTGCAGGGACATTCTGTTCCACTTTTCCTTGTCCTTATAGCACTCGGAAATATACTGCTGTGCGGACTGATATGCATCGAAATCCGCAAGAACCATATAGGGATCCTTGTATTTAAGGGTGTTGGCTACCTCTTCAAAGGTGCAGCCGTTAATACCGTGGTACATTCTGTCAAGTGCCTTGCGAATAACCTCGTTATTATTTACATAGTCCTCGGGACGATAGCCCTGTGCCTTCTTGGCAAGAACCTGATCCGCGGTCATACCGAATATGAAGATGTTATCCGATCCGACCTGCTCCTTAATCTCGATATTTGCACCGTCAAGGGTTCCCAAGGTAAGCGCGCCGTTAAGCATAAGCTTCATATTACCCGTACCAGATGCTTCTGTTCCCGCAAGGGAAATCTGCTCGGAAACCTCTGCGGCGGGCATAAGCAGCTCGGAAAGGGTTACGCAATAATCCTCAAGGAAGAATACCTGCAGCTTCTTGCTTACAACGGGGTTCTTGCGAATTTCCTCGCTGAGCGCCCAAATCATCTTGATTACCTGCTTTGCAAGATAATATCCTGGAGCAGCCTTTGCGGCAAAGATATAGGTCTTGGGAACAAAGTCCATATTGGGATTTTCCAAAAGGGCGTTGTACTCGGCAATAATATTCAGAGCATTCAGATTCTGGCGCTTGTATTCGTGCAGTCTTTTTACCTGAACATCAAAGATACCGTCGGTGTTAAGGGCAACGCCGTAATTGCTCTTTACATACTTTGCAAAGCTCTTCTTGTTTTCCAGCTTAACCTTTGCAAGCTTTGTAAGAACCTTGCTGTCGTTTTCAAACATGGTGAATTTGGACAGCTCCATAGCATTTTCCTTGAAGTCCGGTCCTATCGTGTCCTCAAGGAGTGATGTAAGTCCCTTGTTGGACTGGAGAAGCCATCTTCTGTATGCAATACCGTTGGTTACATTGCAGAACTTGTGAGGTGTATAGTTGTACTCGTTGCCGAATACATCGTGCTTGATTATCTCCGAATGAAGCTTTGAAACGCCGTTTACGCTGTGGGAAGCGCATACGCAAAGGAGAGCCATATGAATCTGATTGTTCTGAATGATGGACATTCTGGAAACTCTCGACTCATCACCTGTGCGTGTCTTGATTTCCTCGCAATAACGTCTGTTTATCTCGCAGATAATGGTGTAAATCCTTGGAATAATCTGACGGACAAGGTTGACATCCCACTTCTCCAGCGCTTCAGCCATAATGGTATGGTTGGTGTAAGTAAAGGTATTTGTAACAATGTACCAGCTCTTATCCCAGCTATAGCCGCAATCGTCCAAAAGAATACGCATAAGCTCGGGTATAGCGAGGGTGGGGTGGGTGTCGTTAATGTGTATAGCAACCTTTTCATGGAGATTATCCAAAGTGCCGTAAACGGACATATGCCTGTTTACAATATCCCCTACCGAAGCGGCACACATGAAATATTGCTGTCTTAAACGCAGGGATTTACCCTCTAAATGGTTATCATTAGGGTAAAGAGCCTTAGAAATAGCCTGTGCAACGGTGTTCATGCTAAGAGCCTTTGCGTAGTCGCCTTGATTGAACATAGTCATATCAAAGGACGGAGCAACAGCCCTCCACAGACGGAGAACGGATATTCCCTCGCTGTTATAGCCGGGAACATACATATCGTAGGGAACTGCATTTACCACATCATAGTTTACATTGGAAACGCTGTGATACTGATCGTCCCAATACTCCTGGATTTCGCCGCCGAAATGAACCTCAACGGTCTTACCCTTTTTGGAAACAAGCCACGACTCACCGCCGGGCAGCCAGTTATCGGGAAGCTCTGTCTGCCAACCGTCCTCAAGCTTCTGCTTAAAGATACCGTACTCATAGCAGATTGAATAGCCCATAGCGGGATATCCGTCTGTAGCAAGTCCGTCAAGATAGCAAGCCGCAAGACGTCCCAAACCGCCGTTACCGAGACCCGCGTCAGGCTCATACTCGTAAATCCTTTCAAGATTTACGTCCCAGCTTTTGAGTATTTCATCAACCATCTCGTTAATTTTCAAGTTAAAGAGGCTTGTCTTAAGAGAACGCCCCATAAGAAATTCCATTGATAGGTAATAAACCTCTTTTTTGCCTGCCGAATGAACGCTGTTTCTGAAATGACGTCTTTTATAGCGCATCAAATCAACAACAACAGCCGAAAGTACCTTATAAATCTGGTTATCGGAGGCGTCCACGGGGGTAACGTTGAATTCAACCTGAAGCTCCCGTCTTAATTTTTCCTCAAAATCCTCTTTTGTCGTAATCGGTATCACAATAACTTCTCCTTCCATAAAACAGCATTATGATATTGGTTCTACAAATCACTATAATTATAAAACATTTACCGATTTTTTTCAATAGGTATTATCAACAATTAGCGACAACAGTTGACGTTCTTTTTTAGGCAGGCTGAGCCTGCCGAGTTTCCAAAGGCAGTGATATTTATATCACATAGCCTATTGGCGGGTGTGGGCAGAGCCCACTTGTGCCGTAGGCACAAATAAACATAGGAGAACAAATTAAAGCTTTTGTGAAGTGCCGCACAACGAAAAAAAGTTACAAACGTGTTTGCGAATGTAAAACAGTTGTGAACAACTTATAGTGCGGCACTGTGAACGCGAGCTGCTGCGAATGCAGCGGCAATGCGTTCACGCAAAATCGCAGATTTTGCCGAAAGCGCACTCGTCATCGTATAAAAAGCGTATGTGGCGTATGTAATTTTAGGCGTTAGGCACGCTTTTAGAGTGTAGAGAATAGAAGAATAAGATTTGTTACTTTATTTTTGAATTACTTTCGTAACCCCTCCGTCGTCTACGGCATGCGTAGCATTGTGGGGGGATTCCATCTTTCATTCGAGGATAGAAAATAGGAGCAAGAGGATAAAAAAGTTTAACCCTTACTTTATCTTTGAAGTGTTTTCAATATCGTGAACGAGTAAGTTTCCATCTTCTTTCCCCTATTTTCCATCTTCGAGTAGAGCCTGCCTCCTAATAGTCTATATTGCATATTTTTACTGTAATTTTGCAAGATTTAATATGCATTTTTCACAAAATTGATTTTTTTTATAAAAAGCCCTTGACTTTTATCGAAAAAGAGTGTATTATGTTATTTGTCAGCCAAGCAAGGCGGTAGAAAAGGTTCTACGTCAGCCAAGGTCAGCCAAGGTCAGCCAAGGTCAGCCAAGCGTGGGTTGGTACAAGGTGTGCGGAAGCTTAGCTCAGCTGGGAGAGCATCTGCCTTACAAGCAGAGGGTCATAGGTTCGAGCCCTATAGTTTCCACCATGATGTTGCCGAAACTTACGGTATTCGTGGGTTTCGGTAATTTACTGGCCTGGTAGTTCAGTTGGTTAGAGCGCCGCCCTGTCACGGCGGAGGTCGTGGGTTCGAGCCCCATTCAGGTCGCCATCATGCTTCTGTAGCTCAGTCGGTAGAGCAGGGGACTGAAAATCCCCGTGTCGATGGTTCAATTCCGTCCGGAAGCACCACATATGCGGATTTAGCTCATCTGGTAGAGCGCCACCTTGCCAAGGTGGAGGTAGCGAGTTCGAGCCTCGTAATCCGCTCCAAATTCGTCGAGGCAATAGTCTCGGCGTTTTTTATTTACCGAATTGTTTTTTGTTTATCAAAGAGGATGAATCAAAGTGAGTATAAGTATTCTGCGCAGGACATCTGCCCTGATTGCGATTTTGTACATAATTACCCTTTCCGCTTGCACGGAAATTGAAGAAAACGTTCCCGTTCCTACCGATGCCGAACCCGCTATGGCAAGTGTGACGGAGAATGAAACGATTACCTCGGCGGATAATTACACTGAAACCACCGCCGATACTTCCGAAACCAAGATTGAGCTGGTTGTTACCGCTGCCGCCACGGAAACGGCGCCCACAGAAACCACAGCCGTAACGGAACAAACTGCCACTTACGCGGAAAATCCTCCCACAAGCTTGGGACTTTCCCTCAATGAAATAACCCTTACCGTAGGTCAGTCGCAAATGCCCTATGTAACCATGTACCCCACAGATTCGGATAATAAGGGCGAGATATGGACAAGCTCCGATGAAACCGTTGCCACGGTTGACGATAAGGGCTTGATTACTGCTGTGGGTGCGGGACGATGCACCGTAACCGTTACCGCTGCCGCTAACCTCGATGTATACGGTACTGTTGAGGTATTGGTAGATGCGCCCCCCGAAACCGATTCCTCCGGAGCATTGCTGCCCGCGTCAATCGAGTTGAGTATAACATCTATTACCCTTGAAGCAGGTCAGTCGCAGATGCCGATAGTTACAATGTACCCCGAAAACTGTGGGGATAAAAGCGAAATATGGACAAGCTCAGATGAAAGCGTCGCCACTGTAGATGACAGCGGACTTATTACCGCGGTAAGCAGCGGGATATGCACCGTAACCGTAGCCGCTGCGGCGAACCCGTCCGTTGAAGCGTATGTAACGGTAAACGTTGAGGGAGTAGACGCCCCCACATATATAGACGGAATATTGGTTGTAAATAAAACCTATGCACTGCCGAAAAGCTACGGTTCGGGAGTAGGCCCGGATGCACAGGCGGCTTTTGAAGAAATGGCTGCTGCCGCCAAGGAGGACGGCATTTCCCTTTGGACAGCCTCAGGCTACCGTTCCTATGACTATCAGCAAGGGCTGTACGATAAGTATGTAAAGGAATACGGTCAAACCGAGGCAGACAGATTTTCCGCGAGAGCGGGACATTCGGAACATCAAACGGGACTGGCATTTGACCTGAATATTATAGACGATTCCTTTGCAGGCACACCCGAGGCGGAATGGATAGAGGAGCATTGCTATGAATACGGATTTATCCTGCGTTACCCCGAGGGCAAGGAGGATATAACCGGTTACCAATACGAGCCTTGGCACGTCCGTTATTTGGGCAAGGAAACCGCCAAAAAGGTGTATGAAAGCGGACTTACCCTTGAGGAATATCTGGGGATTACATCGGAATATGCTGAGTAGTGAGTAGTGGTTAGAGCGGCGGGCAATAAAGCAGGGCAATTCACCCATACAAAAGGGCGGCGGGAGGCACTGGGTGCAGGGCTTTCAGTCCTGCCGAGGTTCTTAGGGCAGTGATATTTATATCACATAGCCCATTAAGCGGGTGTGGGCAGCGCCCACTTGTGCCGTAGGCACAAATGAACATAGGACAATAAGCTAACGCTTTTGTATAAGTGCCGCACTCCGAAAAAATAAGTTACTAACGTGACAATGAACACAAAACAGTTGTGAACAGCTTATAGTAATGCGGCATGCAAAACCGTTGGTATTGCTTGAAAACGAGCATTGCCGAATGGCAATGCAATGTTTTCACGCAAACCGTAGGTTTGCCGAAAACACACTCGTCAGCGTATAAAAGGTGTATGCTATGTAATCTAGGGCGGTTTACTTGCTAACGCTTTTCTTGGAATGATATGTTTGTTTCTGTCAAAACCTCTGTTGTTCGTTGGCTAAAGCTTGAAATACGTATACCAGTGCATTTTCAGCAAAATCAAAGATTTTGCGTGAAAACATTGCATTGCCATTCGGCAATGCTCGTTTTCACAGTGCCGCACTAAGTTACCTGTTCAGCTTGCGTTTCTGTGTTCTATATCGCTTTAGTTTCTTGATTTTATTTACATGTGCGGCACTTATATAAAATCGTTACTGTATTCTATATCACCTTAGTTGCTTGTTACTCTTTACATTTACAAAAGCGTTAATTTACGCTCTTATGTTAATTTGTGCCTACGGCACAAGTGGGCGCCGCCCACACCCGCCAAAGGCTACTCGCCTTTGGAAACTCGGCAGGACTGAAAGCCCTGCACCCAACGTCTCCCGCCGCCCTACGTTGTCCACTATTGCCCTGCTTTACTGACCGCCGCTCTAACCCACTACTCACTGTTATCGCTCAGCATCTCTGCGTAAAAATCGCATAGCTCGGCGGCTGTTTCGGCGGCAAAGCTTTCTACCCTCAGCATTATCCCCCGTCCCGTCCTGTTGGGTCGTATTACCACTCTCCCGCTCTCCCCGTCCATCAGTACACCATCGTTCGTGTTCAGCTTCTTCATCACATTATATGGCTTGTCAAGGGGAATGTATCGCTCCGCTACGGCATAATCGGGCAGCTCATCCGTGGCTTCCTTTAGGGTAATTCCCCTATTGCGCAGTATTTCCAGTACCGTAAGTGCCAACGCCGTTCCGTCACACGCTAAGGGGGACTTTGTATCGGGGATAAATCTTTCCCTAAAAGGAAAAGTGTCGCCGTAGGTGACGGAGGAGTTACTCACATTAGGGGTGACAACCGCCATTAACCTATCATGCAGTACATAGCCGGTGGGCTCGCTGTATGCCGATACCTTACTTCCGTCACCGCTTATATGAAATGCTATACGCTCGGTGCGGGTGTCGTCATCTGTGCCGTTTTTTCCTGCGATAAGGCGCTGTGCATCGGTTACGATTTTCCTTGTGGGGCTGTAGAATTGCGCATAAATCCGCTCAAGTCTGCCTGTTACTATCTCCGCAAGGCGTGACAGATATACCTCGGATATACCCTCGCAAAATGATATTTCTCCGTATTGTGCCAAGGGCAGTTCCTCTGCGGGTACGTTAAGCCGGCATTCAATCCTGTCCTCCTCCTCACGGGTAAGCTTTGCCCCGTCTGCGGAAAAAAGCCGAACGGAAACGGTATTATTCGCCGAAATATATGCGCCTACACTGCACCCCAACCGCTTGACCGCATAGGCAAGTGACGGCACGGTTGACATACCCACTTCAACTGCCTGCACTCCCACAGAACATACTCCCGCTGAAAAGCCTCTCCCCAGTGCCAAGCCCGCCCTGCCCTCGCCGTACCCTACGCACACTTTCCCCATAGCCGACACAGCCGATGCGACTGCCTTTCCGATATCCGTGACGATTTTGGGACATTGCATAGCTATGCGCGGCATTTGAGAC
>MSHL01000044.1 GCA_001941135.1 Ruminococcus sp. Zagget11 | reverse complement strand
ACACGTTTTTTGATGGTTGCTATAGATACGAATATAACAAAAAGGTGCTTGAGGCTAATATTGAAAAAGGGCAGAATGCTGTAAAAAAGCATATGTGTATAACTCTTACCATAAAAGCAAGCGATGAAGAAGCTGCTGCCGACAGGTTCAAGTCGATAGATATTTCTATTATTGATGCATTTAATAATATCGGTGCAACTAATATGAGAGTAATGACATCACAGGAAAGAGTGGAGATGCTGAAAGATTATTTTATTGGTACGGATTATAATATTCCTCAAATAACAGATGAACAGTATACAAAGGGTGAAGAAAAACTCTTCTGTTCTCCTGATTATTTTGAATTTAAATATGATTACTTCATGTTTAACGAGTATTATGCTCGTGCTATGTATGTCAAGGATTTCCCTAACAGAGCCGGTTCGACTATTGTAAAGGATATTATTGATACAAGCCTTGATTGTATTGTCACCGTGAATTTATCCTGCCTTGCTCCCGATGCGGCACAAAAGTTAGTGCGTAAAAAAATGTACGAAATTGATACGGATATGAGTGCTCGTTCCCGAAAAGCGGCTCAGCACGGTGATTTTACAAGCACAATACCCGAAACGATACGGATAAAGCGAGAGAGTTTGTCTAAGATTTACGAGAAAATTACCGAACAGGATCAAAGACTCTTTTTCGCAAATGTAATTATCATGGTGAAGTCAAAGGAACTGTCGGAGCTTAACAGCAACTGCCGTATAATCGAAGACATTTTTAAGCGTAACAGTTATCTCACGGGTAAGCTGACTTTTCAGCAAGAGGCAGCTATGAATGACTGCTTGCCCTGCGGATATAAGCGTAGGCTTGATATACAGCGTACCATGCCGAGCGAAAGTGCAGCAATTTTTCTTCCGTTTAATGTCACCGAAGTACAAATGCCCAATGCATCCTATTACGGGCTTAATAAATTATCAAACAATATTATAATGTTTGACCGTGTAACAGGACTTAAAAATCCATCAGGTTTCTTTCTTGGCTGCCCGGGATCAGGCAAATCATTTACGGCAAAGCGTGAAATGGTTGACGTAATATTGAGAAATCCCGATGCGGATGTACTTATAGTTGACCCTGAAAGAGAATATCAAGGTATTGTTACGGAGTTTGGCGGTACGGTAGTAAAATTTGGCGGTAACAGCAAAAGCTATATCAATCCATTTGCATACTCAATGTCGATGCTTGATGTTGACGATGATGACAGTGAATTTGGCTCGATTATCGATTCTAAGACATCACTTATACAATCTTTTATGTCTGTAATGGACAGTAAAAATCCTCTTACAGCACAGGAGCAGTCCTTTGTTGATAGGTGTATAAAGAAATGCTATTTGAAAACAGGTGTGCTTGAAACGCAGAATCCTGACGATATGCCCACACTTAGCACTCTATATCAGGTTATGAAAGATGAGACAGAATTTGTAAATAAAGCTATGCAGGAAAAGCTTGTCATGACATTGGAAATGTACGTAGATGGATCTGCAAGATATTTTAATAATCCTACTAACGTTGATGATAACAGCAGAATTATATCTTATGATATTAAGGATCTTTCAGGCGTGCTTAAAACACAGGGTATGCTCCTTATCCTCGACTATATTTGGAATAGACTTTCTGAAAACAGAAACAAGGGTAAGCTTACATATGTTTATTGTGATGAGATTTACCTCCTGTTCCAAGATGAATACTGTCTTGACTACTTACGTATGCTTTGGAAACGTGCAAGAAAATACGGCGGTGTGCTTACGGGCATAACTCAAAATGTTGAGGATTTGCTAAAGGATGATAAATCACGTTCAATGCTGTCCAATTCCGAATTTCTTATATTGCTTAATCAAAATCCCGTTGATGCAGCCAAGCTACAGCAAATACTTAATTTTTCGGATAATGAAGCAAAATATCTTAATGATATACCCTCAGGTCATGGTGTTGTGGTTATAGGAAGTGGCGGTAAGGTAAAAATACCGTTTTATGATGAATTTCCGAAAGACACGCAACTCTATAGCAAGATGTCAACTAATTTCTCCGAGATTGCAAAGGCAATGAGAAAAAAGACAAATGCTTAAAGATTAAAAAGGAGCTGTTTTTTGATGGAAGATATAAATCGTGCTGATGCAGATGAAACTAACGCAAAAAGAAAGGCTGCTGCTGCAAAACTTAGTGCTGAACTCAAGAAATCTATTGAAAAGAGTAGTGTTGAAGCAAAAAATCTTACCCAGTCCCAGTATACGGAGGAGAGAAGAAACGTATATAATGCAGCTGTAGATAAGACATTGAATGTGCGGCAAAGCAGCCCCATGGAATTTGATAAACTGAACAAAAGAACACCTAAAACACAGTTTAGAAATTTCCGCGCGGATAATGATTATCTTAAAAAGGCGTATAGAGAACAGCAGGCAGCTCAAAAATTACTTTCCGAGAGAAGAGCAGCTCTTATTGAAAAAAAGATAAGATAAATCAAAAAGCCAAAACAGAGTTTAGTGGCGATAATCTGCTTAAACTTAAGCAGGAGCAAAAAGAACTGCAAAATGAAATAAAGCAGCTTGATAACAGGATCGAACAGGGTGCAAGGACAATTAGAGAAACGAGCAGGAATATAGCACAGAACGATAGGTTAGAATCTCGCTACAGCAGTAAAACTAATTTAGCCGTCAGGCGTTATGTTAAGAAGATATACCGAATAAACAAAAGGTATACAGTACAAACATCACGAAAAGAGTCCGTAACAAGGCTTCACAATGCATTGTCTGGTTTTACTGCAATCACTCAATATACATCAGCTGCATATATCGGTCAACGATTAGCTAATAAAACTGCAATAGGCAGCTTTGCTGTACGGACATCGCAGAGTGTAAAATCATCTCAGGGTGTAGGCGATTCACTTAACAGCATTATCAGCAAGGAAGCGGTAAAATCCGTTTCCTCTGCTTATACAAGCTACAAAGATTATGCTGCTAAACAAAAATTGAAGCACAGCGAACACCGACTTGATAAAAAGCTAAACGACAAATTGAAAAGACTTCAAAAGGGCAGATCGGCAGCACAAAGGAAAAAGGACGATGAAAAGAATAATCAGCATATTGGTGTGCCACTGGCAGTAGTACCATCGCTCACAAGATATGCTATTAGGCAAGCTATCAAAAAGGCAAAGCAAGCCTTTGTAAAATCCTTGCAAAATAAAATCAAGGTACAAGTGTATAAAGCGGCAAATGCAGCGTCACAGCTAATCAAGAGGGCTGTGGCTCTCTTGAAAAAGAAGAGTATTGCTATTGCAATAGGAGGATTGGGAGGCGGCTTTACTGTTATTGTGCCAACTGTTAGTGTGGTTTTAGTAATAGCAGCAGCATTTTCATGGACCGACAGCTTCACAACAACCACATATAATGAATCGACAGGAAACTATGACACCGTAACCTATGAAGATGAAGCCGAGGTAATTCAGGGCTACATTAACTACATACAGAATTATTTTGACGATAAACAGCTTGAAATACTTACAACCATTGACTATGAATACGGAGGATGGGAGCCTGATCAGAGAAACTATTACAGGCCCATTACCTATGAGCTTACAGCCGAGGAAAGAATAAAGTATGCGGCTGCGGAGTATGTGGAGGTTTGCGCTAATTATACCGAAAATATACAGCTCGTAGGCGATGCGGCAACAGGCAATGCGGCAACGGATAATATAACTAATTCATGCACATCAGAGCCACTATATACCATAGAATATTGGTTTATAACCGAGAAATACGGACGTATTTTGCACACTAACGAAGCTAACGCAGACTTTACCACTGTAACCGTACATTCGACAGTTGGTGCAAAAACTGCCCTTGCAAAGGCAGTTGCAAAAAACAATGAAAAATATAATAGATCCGATACAGTCGATGAACTTTACAGCATATCGGGTGTCACTGATTTTTCAAGCGGATATGTCATTAATAATTCCTCCACTGTAACAATTACCAAAAAGGGTACAACTGATATTACAACCTACTATCCTTTAGGCAGTGCAGTAGGGGATTGGAATATTTACGAATATATTGAAAAAATCGGATGGATAAATGTTATTCCCGATGACATCGAAAATACAACTTATACTCATGATGCAGGAGGTACACACGGTGGAGGAACAATAATCACTTACGCCTACACGGGACTTACCTCTATAGTAAAAGAGTATGAAGAAGATGTTGACGAAACTGATCGGCATATACTTGACCTTAATCAGTACGGCAACAAGTGGATTAAGTTGTCGGACGACTGCGATATAGAAACCATTATTGCACTGGCTGCAAAAAAAAAAAAAAAAAATGGGACGATATTAACGCAATTAACGCAGATAATTTTGACGATACAAACTACAATTACAACATTACCTATGATGACTTAGACGAGGTTTTGGGCGAAATATATACATGGAATTACTATGTATCCACTGTATATACCTGTCCGAGCAACGACTGCTACAAGGATTCAAACGGTGCTATATACCATCCTCCAACAACCACGCACGAGTCATTGCTTGGACAGGTTACTGATTTTGAATATCAGTATGGACCTAGCTTTATAGTACATAACTTAGCAGTGAACGGAGCGATTACAAATATCAGTGAAGATGAATTTACCGAAATGTATGAGCTTTATAGGGAATATATAAGCGACATAACAGGGGGAACGAGTACGCACATCAGTGATTACGAGAATGACCCTGCGGCACGTATACGGCTGAAAGCAAGGCTTGCAGCAAGTGAATGTTTGCCCGAAGCTCCGTCTGTATCTTACAGCAATTTGACTGTCAATTATTATACCTATCCGTATAGCAATACGACTACAATGGCAGAAGCGTCCGTACAAGTAAACCTTAATTGCTATTGTGAGGGTGCAACAAGCTTTGTAGTTTACTATATTGACGCTTCAGGTAATCTGAAAAATCTAAGAGATTACACCTATACAACAGGGTCAGCACCTACAAGCACGGCAACCACCGAGCTTACGGCTACAAACGGATCTGCTTCGGGTACAATCACGATAAACAGGGCAACAAGTCAATATTTGAATGCACAACTGGAAAGTGGAGAATCTACGCTGACAATGCCCACTGGTTCGGGTAGTATACGTTTGCTTGTGAGAGCAAAAAACGACCATGGCGAATCCAATTTTGATGCATCTGTTGATTCGTTTGTTATTAACTTTGATTATTAATTCTCCATCGGAGAATTGGAGGAGTGGATTATATGGAAAATATTAGAGAGAAGCTGTCAGCATTGCGAAAATCATCGCTGTTTAAGCCAATTGTGATTATAGTTGTGTTAATTGCATTAAGGCTGATAACAGGTGTTTTGTCTGAATTTGCCGAGATTAGGCAAGGGCAAATAGAAAGCAGTACTGTTATTTCCAACAGTGATGATAGTAAAACATCCGAGAAAACTCAGGAACTTACCACTGGCGACAGAATTGTAGAGATGTTAGGTAGGTTTCACATAGGTGTTGCACATATTGTCGTACTTGTTGTACTTACCCTTGTATTAGGGTATACACAGTATCATCAAGACCATAAAGAAAAACTAAAGGAGGATAATAACGATGACTAAACATAAGCTTGTAATTGCGGAAAACCATCTGTAGCACAGAATATTGCTCAAACTTTGGGCGCACACAAAAAAGTATATGGCAGGGACGGAAAAAATTATTGCTATTGCAATGATGATTATTACGTTATCAATGCAGTTGGACATCTTTATGACATCGGTACGCCCAATGACTATGGGTATACCGATTGGACACTTGAATCCTTACCTATACTGCCTGATTTTAGGATTATGCCTACAAAGGACAGCAGTAAGGACGGCTTGCGGCAGTTTATTTCCGAACTTATGGGACGTAATGATGTGGATGAAATTATATGTGCCACAGATGCAGCAAGAGAGGGAGAGCTGATATTCCGACATATATATGACGCTAATGGCTGCACCAAGCCTTGTAAAAGAGCATGGTTTTCTTCCATGACCGAAGAGGCTATAAAGACGGCGTTCTCAAATTTAAAACCGATTTCCGATTATGATAACCTTTACAAGGCAGCTTATACGAGAGAACAACTTGATTGGATATTTGGCATGAATGGCTCAAGGCTTTACTGTGTTCTTGACAAAACACGTCACATGGTGGGTAGAGTAAAAACGCCTTTATTGCGTATTATTGTAGACAGGGATAATGAAATAGATAATTTTCAGTCAAATACGGCATATAAGCTTACTCTTGCTAACGGTGCAATAAGTACAGCTGAATATGAAGATAAATCACTTGCCGAAGATGAGGCTTCCAAAGCAAATGGAAAAACTGTGACTGTAAGCAAAGCAGAAAGAAAAAATATGTCTGAAAACCGCCCTTTGCTGCACAGTCTGTCTACACTGCAAATGGAGGCTAACGACAGACTTGGCTTTTCGGCGCAGAAAACTCTTGATATAGCTCAAAGTTTGTATGAAAAAAGGCTTATTACATATCCGAGGACAGACAGTAATTATCTTACCGATGATATGCGTATTCCAATTCATAATCTTGCGGAGATTCTTGCGAATTACACCGAATATAAGGAACGCATAGATAAGCTGCTTGAAAATGGGCTTAATATTGATGAGAGGATAATTGACGAAGCAAAGGTGAGTGATCACCATGCCATAATTCCTACAAACTCAATCCGATTTACAGGTATGACGGAAGATGAACTTGCGGTATACAGGATTATTATAAATCGTTTGCTGTGTGCATTGGACAGCAAGTATGAGTATATACAAATTACCTATGAGTTTATCTGCAACGATATTACATATAGGCTAAAGACAAAGGAAACAATTCAGCTGGGATTTAAGGCTTATACTGATAAGTCTGATCTCGATTGTGACGACGAAATAGCGGTGAAATATGCGGAGGGAGATACATTTTCCGCAGATGGTATATCGGTCAAGGAGTGCGTTACAAAACCCAAAAAGCATTTTACGGATAAAACGCTGCTGTCTGTCATGGATAACATAGACAATAGAATCTCCGATGGAGAACTGAAAGCAGCTGTATCGGGCAAGGGTATCGGTACGCCTGCAACAAGAGCGGGAATTATTGAGGAGCTTATCGGTAATCACTACATCGATAGAAATAATAAAGAGATTATATCCACTCAATTTGGGCGTGATTTCATTGCGTCAATTCCCAACACCCTTAAAGCGGTGGAAAGGACGGCAGAGTGGGAGCAATTTTTTGACATCATACAGAAAACAGGCGCAGACTCCAAGCCCCTTTTTGATAATGTTATCAGTGTAATCAATGATACCATCGAATATGAAAAGAATCATACAAGGGATATAGTGAAAAATCCTTATGCTCCGAAGAAAACGTATGTGGTAGTTGGCAAATGTCCGAGATGCGGAGGCGAAATTGTCGATAAAGGTAAATTTTACGGTTGTACAAGCTATGAGAGCAAGGAAAATTGCGGCTGTGGATTTACCTTGAATAAATCACACCCATTTATAAGCGGAGAAATAAAACCTGAACAGATTACATTGCTGCTTGATGGAAAATCGGTATCATTAAGGTCGATTAACCGAGAAAACGAGCAGTACACTGTCGAATATATACTTCAAGATGCAGATCCTTTTCCAAAACTTATACGTCAGCAGGCTGAAAAGGTCAGCCTTGGGAAATGCCCATGGTGCGGGAAGAACGTTTACGAGGGAAAAAATAATTTCTATTGTGAATCGGGACGAGATTGTGGCTTTTCCATTTGGAAAGAGGACAGATACAATTCCTTGAACATAACCGCACAAAACGTCAAGGAACTGCTGAATAAGGGCAAATCGAAATTTTCAAAGAAAGCACTTGATGGTACGATTGCAGAAGTTTATTCTTTGTCTTATCGTGAAAAAGACGATAAAAAGTATGTAAACCTTACTAAGGAGAAGTAACCCATGAACAAAGATTATTACCTTGAAAACAGTTTTGAGGCAGTTATGTTCCGCCATGTTATTGCAGCACAGGTTTTTGGCTTAAAGCTTGACGAACCGGAGGACGGACACGTTCTCTCTCCAAAGTTGAGAAACAGGCTTGCCAATCGTGACAGTACAGACCATGCCGAGCGACTTCTGTTTCTTTTTGGCATAGGCGCATTGACCGAGAACACACTTGAAAGGCTGTTATTTAATTTTGACGAGTGCGACATATCCGAGTTGGTATCAAATTTTGAAAGACAGGCTGTTAAGCTGTTTATTGATAATAACGGAAAATATTGCTACGATCAGAACGCCTACGCACTTCTTCTTGCAGCAAATTCCCAAAGACATACACTAATGCAAAAAATATCCTTTGATAATGCCATGAAGTTGCAGAATTTTCCCGATGTAAAAATCAATGATGATGGATTTTTGCAGATTACAGCGCAGCCACTTGTGGATTTCATAATTGACAACGACATTCCCATTAAATTTGGCACATACAGTCACTATGAGTTAAGTAAATGTGAAAATCCTGCTTGTGACGATGAAAATCTTATAGTGTTGGATGTAACAGATATGCTCGGATATTTGTCGGTGTATTACAGTGAACACGGGCAGGATTATATTAAATATGCCGTCCGTAACGGCGATCAGGCTACAATTGACGGATACAACGAATACTGTACAGATCTGCGTTACAGTTATAGCTTTTACGTTTATAAGCGCAAGCACAGTATATCTGTAAGCAGTGTAAATAAGGTTGATTACAGCAATATCAAAATTTCAGGCGAGGGTGGGGAAGCAATAACAGTTGAACTTATACCTACTGAAAATTATCTCGACAGAAAGCCTCTCATTATTGATAAAAGTGCATCGAATGAAGTCATAAGAGAGCAGATGGTGGCACGATTTTTCGGTGAGAAGCCTATTGAGGATAAAAGCATCATAAAGGTTGTAAATGCTGAAAGGGAACATATTTATATCTGCAATAACGGAGTGGCTGAGCTGATTAACCCTGATGACTTTTATTCGGATGATAAGGTAGATTTGCAAAAGCTGTGGACGATTATAAAGCAGTCGCAGATTAAGAAAGAAAATGGCAGATTGCATATAAGTATACCAACGGAGCATGAAGCTTTATTATCTGACGAGGAAAAAGAGTATTTGCAAAGACTTGTAAAAGAGCAATATGCCGTATTGAAAGCACCGTCTGCTATTAAGCAATACAGTGAATTGTTGCTTGCAGCACGGCAGCAATACGAAGATAATGAGGAAAAACGCAGAAAAAAACCGAGCAAAGACTTTTGCAGCAGATGAATGGCAGTAAGCAGGGAGGTAACGGTCAATGAAGATTTATATTGAGGACAGTGCAGTAACAGCCGATATATTCCTTTATAACGTAGAGGGTGAGGAATGCTCCGATCTATATTTTGGCAAGCATTATAAAGAGTACGGCTTTATAAAGTTATCGGAAAACTATCGTTTTATTCATAACACTGAGGCTCTTTACTGCCTCAAATGTAAGGCTGATTATGATATGTTAGCCGAAACATTGAACAAATGGCAAATAACGCTGAATAATCTGTCTGATTTTATGGATAATTACAACCTGACCGCAGATGAAATATTTGATATAAATCTGATATGAGGAGGACTTGAAAATGCCTTTTTATACAAGGGAACAATGGGAAAAGCTAAACAATGCAAGCGTAGTGGATTTTGCTATGCAGCATGGATTTAAGCTTGAAAGAAAAAGTCACAGTGAATATCATGTCGAAGGATACGGTGGGCTTTACATAAAAACTGATGGACGATTTTATTGCCACTCCGAGCAAAAAGGCGGTGGGGGAGTGGTGCAATTTGCCGAGCAATATTGCGGCATGAGTAAATGGGACATTATGCGAGAGTACTTCGGCGAGGGTGAACAGCAAAGAACACTTACTCCATGTTCCGAAGCACCTCCGCAAAATAATGAAAAAAAGCACTTGCTATGCCCGAAAAGGCTGATAATTGCAAAAGAGTATATGCGTACCTTATCAAAACAAGAGGATTATCGGTATCGCTCGTGAATGAATTTATAAAGCGAGGTCTTATTTATCAGGATAATAAGGGCAATGCAGTATTTGTACACAAGGATGAGCATGATTCTGTGCATGGGGCAGATATAAGAGGGACTGTGACAGATGTCAGATATACAGGCATTGCTTCAGGCAGTGATGCAAGTCACGGATTTGAATATATAAAGGGTACACCCGAAAAGGTATACATATTTGAAGCTGCCATTGATATGATGAGCTTTATTGAACTCCATGCGGAGGAAAACAATGCAAAATTCGTATCAATGGGAGGGCTGAAGCCCAATTCCGTAATAGGATATATAAATTCGGAAACGCCTGTTATTTCTTGCGTTGACAATGACGAGGCGGGGGAATCATTTAATAACCGTTGGAAAGGCAACAGCAATTTTACAATAAATCGTGAATGCCGCAATGCAGGTGTTAAGGATTTCAACGAATTGCTTATACAGCGTAAAAACCTTATTGCAATGAGGTGTAATGAAATACACTTATTTTGCAACGAAACAGAAGAGACTGTGAGAGAGCAATACAGCCCTACATACAGTAGATAATAATAAGGAGAGGAAGATTGCTATGGAAAAATCAGAAGCATTACTTGCAGAGGTGCGAAAAGAAACGGATGAACAGGTGAAAAAGTCAAGAGTAAGAACTAATGTACTTGAAAATCTCTTGCGCAGACGCGAAAAGCACGCTGCATCCATAGAAAAAAGTCGGATGGAAATATCCCGATTGGATAAGCTGATAGCTGCGGAAAGAAAAAGGCTTGAAGAAATCAAGCTTACCCAGGTGGCGCAGATATGCCAAAAAAAAGAGTAAATCTTGATGATTTAATCAGGCTTATATCAAATGATACAGCAACAGTAGACGAATTGCTTTCCATGGTGGATGACGAAAATGTCGACAGTACGAAAGTGGATTGAGGTTAAACCAGTATAAATTTAATTTCTAAGGGAACATCCAACATCCGAAGAAGCACAATACTGGGAACAATAAAAAAATTCCCCAGTGGGGAATTTTTTTTAACTAAAGTGGGTATTAATCATCCAAATCGCGCCATACATCTTCAGAAGTCAATAGCAACCCAAAATATTTTATGGAGGTAAAATTCTTATGGCAAACCAAATTATAGGCACAACCGATTACAGAGGTATCAAGGACAAACGTTATTTTAACGGTACTCCTGACAATATGACCGAATTAGCCGATAAGCTTAAAGAAGCAGGCATACCCTTTTCGGGACGTATTACCGATACAAAGGGGACTATCACGGCTTCGGGAGCAGATTATGCTCGCGTTAATGAAGTATTTATTGAAATGGGCAGAAATAAGGTGGCTGCCGAAGCTGCCAACCGTGAAATTATCGGTAATACTCAATACAGATTTATCAGGGATAAGCAGATTATAAGCGGTGAAGCGGATATTATCCGTGCTGTTTCTGAGCGATTGAAAGGCGAATACATACCTCATTCGGGCGTTATTGACGGATCTACCGCAAGAATTACCGTAAGCGGTAAGGCTAACAGGGAGATAGTAGAGAAATACATTGAGGAAGCCAAACATCCCGAAACCGCTATAGACAACACTGCCTACACTCTTACGAACATAGGCACAGATTATCCCAAATACATCTTGGTAAGCGATAAGGACGGGCAGTCGTATACAGATAAAGGCAGCATACTTGAATTTAACAGCGCAGATGAAGCTGTCACATACGCACAGAAAGAATACCTGTTTCTCTCAAACACCGAAAATGAACTGGATATGTTCTACTCTATTGACGAGGGTGCGGCAGAATACGCTCGCAGGGAGAACGCTCTTGAATCCTTGCTGAAAGAAATAGGTGAACAGCAATCTAAGAATCCTGTTGACCATTTTAAATTTAATGAGGACGGTATAACGTGGACACAATTCTCGGCTGAAAGTATTACGGTACATAACATAAACGGGAGCGACATAATTGCCGCACATGAAGCATATAACATCAGCAAAGGCAATTATTCTGCCTTTTTCGACAGCCTTGCCGAAACCTCGGACAGCATTGTAATTGACCGCAGTGACGATGATTTTTATGATGTTGTTAATGAGTGGTCAACATTCCGTGATGGCGAATCAATTAGCCTTACAAATGGGCTGTACAATGAAATCAGCAAATTTAAGAACAAGATTGAAGATACCAGTGAAACGGTAAGAAATCAAAAGGACAATGAGCGTTTAAAGAGCCTTACAGAGCAAATTAAAATGCAAAAGCAGCGTGCTGTGGAGTGCATACAGAGCGACAATCACAACGATACCTTGTCCATTATCAACAGCCTGACAGCAATGCAACAGGAAGCTGCGGAGGTCAAAAGGAGAATACAGGACAGACCTATTACCGCCGATGATGTACAGTCACTGCGCAGCATTGAGCCTAAGCGTAAGTCTGTGCAGAATATGTTGGAACAGGAGGTTGCACAAACCACAAAGTTTGAAGCAATGCTCGGTTCTGAAATGGGTGCAAAATTTGCTTATGAAATGAGAAATAGCAATAATGAGTGGAGAAATGATGATACTCAAACAGTCAATGTTATAAATATATCAGAACGTTCATTCCCACAGGGAATTGCAGATTTACGAAGATCTGAAAATATTAGCAAAATAAATAGAGGAACATTTGTAAATAAAGACACAGGTATAGAAATTGCTTTCGGGAGAAATGCAATAGGTGAAACAATTGCAAAAGCAATCCAGGATGACAAAAGGCACAGATCTGTTGAGGCTCGTGTTGCCGCTCTTTATCAGATGCAGGAAATTATTGAAAATGCAATATGCTTTGACAGTGAAATTTCTGATTATGACCCTATTACATCAAAGAACAAATCTCCCAATACCCTTTTCATGCATAAAATGTATGGCGTTATGAATTACAAGGGTGAACCGTATTTGGCGGATTTGACAATAGAGGAAATGTACAGCAGAAATTCAGCTACGCACAATTTGGAAGCAACGTCCAATAAAGTGCACAGCTTTAAAGACATAAAAATAACACCTATGAAACCGGGATTGAACCCCCGCGACCAAATGCAAAATGGCATCGGTAGTGTTTCATTAGGTGCTACGATAAGTATAGCACAGCTCTATGATTTTGTCAAGACCTATGACGAGGATTTTTTTGAAAATCCGTCTGCTGTTGGTCGCGCCGAAAGAGTAGAGGAAATAAACAATGAAATTGCTTTTGATGATGCAAAAGCAAAGTTTGACAGAGACATAATAATAGCGGATTTCCGTCAAAAAACAGAGCAGAATTTTAACCCAATAGGCGATTACACAGCAGCTGACATTGAAAATATGGTAAAGGACTATATTTCCGATGTTTTCAGCAGAAGTGATATAAGCGCAGCTGTAAATGAAGTAATTGTAGCAGGTTCTCGCTCAAGAGGACTTGAGAGAGACGATTCCGACATTGATATCATAGTTGAGTACACTTCCGCAGACGATAGAGAGGACAGTATATTTAATCTGCTTAATGATGCCGAGGAAAAATCCAACTATTTTGACAATTCAGATACATTGCTTAGAAATATTGATATAAATCCCATCAGAGCCGAGGAAACAGGCACTCTTGAGGATTATTTGCCAAGGGCGGAGGAATATTTAGACGAAAAGAAAAATGCGTTGCTTACGGAGTATATAAACAGTAATATCGAGTATCTGCTCCGTCCAAGTCTTGCTTTTGATGAACAGATTGCAGTAACAGACGAATTTTTCAATTTTGAAAAAGCATGGCACAACGTAGGTAAAGGTATTAAGGAGCTTGCGGAGCGTTATCGGAACGGTGAAGATATTCGTGCGGATTTGGCAAGGCATTTGCAAGGTTCGAGTATTGAAAAGGTAGACGGCATAAAGAATCATGTCATATTTAACTTCAAATCAGATGAAACCAATATTACCATTAGCAGTGGTAATATTTCAAAAGAAGTTGCGTTAGAGGAAGCCGGAGAATATTATCTTCGTTATCTCAAAGATACTTTCAGAGAAATGCAACTTAAAAGAGTGCGTGATTATCCCGAACTTAAAGATGAAGTTGATAAACTGCTGAAAAGGAACGACATTGCGGCAATCGAAACTGAGCCTGAGCAGGAAATACCTGATAGCATATCAGTGCAGGACAGAATACACGACTTTGCATCTGCAATTGGCGTGAATGAAGAAATGCTGCGGGACATGGTTGAGAAGCACCTTACCGAAGCCAATATCAATGAGTTTGGAAAGCTTGACAAGCTCAAAGGCACAGTCGATAGGGAAACAGCAAAGCCTTTTCTTGATAAACTGTATGGAGAAGATATTCCTAATCATAAGGTCAATATGTATATTGATAAAGCGATTAGCGAATTTATTTTAAGCGGCGGCGAAAGTTGGAGCAAAGAAGCTACGGCAGCAGTGGAGGAAAAGAGAATAACCCTCTATAAAGTTGGTGATTTCTATGAGATGTACAACAAAGATGCTGAAATTGCCGCAGACGTGCTTGACCTGCAAATTGCATCAAGGAATGGCTTGCCTATGACAGGCTTTCCCAACTTTTCCTTGGATGCAAAGTCCGATAAGCTTAAAAGCGCAGGGTATACAATCCTGATTGAAAATGACCACTCACGCAATCCATCGTTTAATCAGTCAATAAAGGAAGAACAGGAGATAAAGGAAACTCCCGAACCACATAAATTGACAGTGGGAGATATTTTCCGTGACAAAATGAGTAATGAGTGGGAGGTTACATCCCTCACTGGTATTTACACCGATGAGTGTACTGTAAGGGGCGATAGGGGCAAATACTTTGTCGAACAGAATATATCACATTCACAGCTGCTTGACAGTGAGCAGTATACGCTTATTAAATCTGCCGAGCCTGAACAATCAGCCGACAAGGACGGCAATTCTCCAGTGGAGAATAAAACTACCGAGGAAATTTTCGCCGAAAACGGAATTTCTGCGGATAATCCGCCCCATGTTTTCCCCGAAGCTGAAGCAGAGATACAAGCGCAGCAGGTAGAACAATTCTCTTTCTTTGGCACTCCCGAACATCACGTTTCCATGAGTGAGTTGTCAGCCAATACAAAATTGTATGATGACAATACCGAGAAAGCAGAAACAAAAACGGAAGAAAAAGCAGGAAAAACTCAACCTCTCAATTACCGTATTACAGATGATAATTACGGTGCGATCGGCGGCGATAAAGCCCGATACAGAGCAAATGTTGATGCAATCAGAACACTTAAAGCGATTGAAAGCGAAAATAGAAACGCAACAGCCGAGGAGCAGGAAATACTGGCTAAATATGTAGGTTGGGGCGGTATACCTAACGCATTTGACAGCAATAAATCCGACTGGGCAAACGAGTATAATCAGCTTAAAGAGCTTCTGACAACCGAAGAATACTCCGCCGCAAAGGAATCTACCCTTAATGCTCATTACACAACGCCTGTGGTTATAGGTGCTATCTATTCGGCACTGGAAAACATGGGCTTTGAGGGCGGCAAAGTGCTTGAACCATCGATGGGTATAGGCAACTTTATCGGAGCAATGCCCGAAAAAATACGTGAAAAATCTGAAATAAGCGGAGTGGAGCTTGACAGTATCACTGGCAGAATTGCAAAACAGCTTTATCAGGGTGCAGATATTGCCGTAAAGGGGTTTGAGGAAACCAAGTTTAAAAATAACAGCTTTGATGTTGCTGTCAGCAATGTTCCTTTCGGTGATTATAAGCTGCATGACCCCGAATACCGCAAAAACAACTTCCTTATTCACGATTATTTCTTCGCAAAGGCACTCGATAAGGTTCGTCCGGGCGGTATTGTAGCATTTGTTACGTCTAAGGGTACGCTTGATAAAAATAATCCCGATGTGCGTAAATATCTTGCGGAACGTGCAGAGCTTTTGGGGGCTATACGTCTGCCAAATAACGCATTTAAGGCAAATGCAGGGACAGAAGTTACTGCGGATATTATCTTTTTGCAAAAGCGTGATAATCCTATCTCAATTGAGGGCAATCCTCCCGATTGGATAACTAAAGATACTCTCGCAAACGGCATTGCCGTAAATAGCTACTTTGCAAAACACCCCGAAATGATACTTGGTGAGATGGCAGAGGGCAATAAAATGTACGGCAACCAGGCTAATGCCACAACCTGTAATCCTATAGAGGGAGCAAACCTTAAAGAGCAGCTCGCCACAGCTATACAGAATATTCGGGGCGTTTATACACCTCAATCACGAAGTGAAAAGGTTGAGGTTAAAGAAACCGTTATAGCACCGCCCGATTCAAAGAATTTCAGCTTTATTGTACAGAATGATAATGTCTACTTCCGCCGTGAAACAGACGAAATGGAGCTTTATAAGGGCAATGCAGATAATATTGCAAAGATAAAGGCACTTGTGGACTTAAAGGAAAGTCTGCACAATCTGTTTGACTTGCAGATAGACAATGCGGACGGCAATCTTGATGAGGAAATAACCACGGCTCGCAAGGTGCTTAACGACAAATACGACAATTATTCGCAAAAATACGGCTTAATATCCGACAAGAAAACCTCAAGGCTAATGCATGACGATATAAATTATCAAATGCTTACAGGGCTTGAGATATTTGACAATAACGGCAATTACACAGGTAAAGCGGGTATATTCACAACCGCAACCATAAAGCCTCGCAACATACCCTCACACGTTGAAAATGCAAAGGATGCTCTTATACTCTCTTTGTCCGAAAAATTTAAGGTTGATATGGATTTTATGAGAGAACTTACAGGTATGAGTGAGGATGCGCTTGTAAGTGAGCTTGAGGGTGAAATCTATTGTAATCCCGAAAAGAATATGCAATGGGAAAGTGCGGATGAATATCTTACAGGCAATGTATGTAAAAAATTGTTGGCTGCGGAGACCGCAGGACTTGAAAAAAATGCGGAAGCATTAAGAGCGGTTATGCCGCAAAAGGTTGAAGCTGCCGACATAAAGGTTAAGCTTGGATCGGCTTGGATAAATCCTGAATATATATCCCAATTTGTAAACGAAGCCTTGAATGTATCGTATTTTGACCGCCGCAAGGTCAAAGCTGCATACGTTGCAGCCACCGACAAATGGAAAGTTGAAAGACCAACAGGTATGTATTTGAATTCTTTGATGACAGACACCTATGGTACGCCTGACCGAAACGCTTTTGAACTTATTGAGGACTGCCTGAATATGCAGTCAACTATCGTAAGAGAGCGTGTAAAGGATGAGTACGGCAACGATGTTCGAGATGAAAAGGGCAATTATGTCCTGCAAGTAAATCATGATAAGACTATGCTTGCACAGGAAAAGCAAAAACAGCTGCAAAGCGCATTTCAGGACTGGATTTTTAAAGATCCCGACCGCCGTGAAAATCTTGAAAACGTATTTAATGAAAAGTTTAACAGCATACGTTTAAGGGAATATGACGGTTCACATCTTAACTTTGTCGGCATGAATGATGATATAACTCTTAAAGAGCATCAGAAAAATGCAATTGCAAGAGGTTTATCGGGTAAAAATGTACTCTTGGCTCACGAGGTGGGCGCAGGAAAGACCTTTGAAATGACCTCAATTGCAATGGAGGGTAAGCGGCTTGGACTGCACAATAAGCCACTGTTTGCCGTACCCAACAGCTTAACGGCACAATGGGCGGCAGAGTTTTATAAACTCTATCCCAATGCAAATATTTTAGTTGCAACGGAAGCTGATTTTGCAAAGAAAAACCGCAGGGATTTATACGCTAAAATTGCACTTAATGATTTTGATGCAATTATTATCGGTCACTCGCAGCTTGACAAGCTGTCCTTATCTTATGAACGGCAGGAAATGTATATACAGGACGAGCTGTCGGAGCTTGAAGATGCTCTTTTGGCGGCTAAAGAGGATGATCCACAGGGCAAGAGCTTTTCCGTAAAGGAAGTACAAAAAGCACTCAAAAAGATGGAAACAAAGCTTAAAGATGTACAGGAGAAAATAGAGAGCAAGGCAGACGACTTTGTTGATTTTGAGAAACTGGGCATTGATAAGCTATTCATTGACGAATCGCAGAATTACAAAAACTTAGGCGTGCATACAAAAATGCACAATGTTGCAGGAATCGGCACGAAAGGTTCTGATAAAGCATTTGCATTGTATCAGAAGTGCAGATACTTCAACGAGATTACAGGCAACAATGGTATTTGCTTTGCCAGTGGCACGCCTATCTCCAACTCGATGTCGGAGATGTACTCACTTATGCGCTATCTACAACCCGATAAGCTTGAAGAAATGGGCATAAACAGCTTTGACCAGTGGGCAAGCACATTCGGAGAAACGACAACAGCGATGGAGCTGTCCCCTGAGGGCAACGGTAAATATCAGATGAAAACACGTTTTGCTAAGTTTGACAATCTACCTGAGCTTATGACAGCGTTTAAAGAGTGCGCAGACGTAAAAACTGCCGATTCTCTTAATCTTGACCGCCCTGATGCGGAATATCATAATGTTGTTACGCCGCCTACACGGCTACAGCAAAGCTTGATTAAGGAACTTGGCGACAGAGCTACAGCAATACGCAGGGGCAACGTAGATCCAAGAGAGAACAATATGCTTAAAATCACAAATGACGGACGTAAAATCGGACTTGACCAACGCTGCATTGACCCTAATCTACCCGATGATCCTAATTCCAAGGTCAATACCTGTGTTGCAAATGTTTTTGATATTTATCAGAAAACAACCGACAGCATGGGTACGCAGCTTATTTTCTGTGACCTCGCCACGCCGCAGCCGCCTGTTAATGATAATACATACACCTTATACAAGGAGATTGAGGGTGAATATGTCGCATATTACAGTGCAAAATTATCCGAAAGGGATACTCCCGACAAGCTTTTTGACAAGCTGCAAAAGGGAATAAAAGTAACGAATGACGAAGTAAGTCATACCGTTACGGCAGAGGAGGGTGATATACTTGTACTCAGCAACGCTAATCCCGAAGAAGCATTGATGCATAATACGGCATTTGTGTTAGCAAACGGCAAAACAGAAAATGCAGCTGAAAAGTTAGCTGACCTAAAGAAAAACGAGTTTGAACCCTTTGAATCAAGCCGCCGTTACTGCGTTTATGATGATATAAAGGAAAAACTGATAGCAAAAGGCATACCCGAAAAGGAAATAGCATTTATACATGACGCAGAAACCGCAAAGGATAAACAAGCACTGTATCAGAAGATGAATACAGGAGAGCTTAGGGTGCTTATAGGCTCTACAAGCAAATGTGGAGCAGGAATGAACGCACAAAAGCATATGGTAGCTCTGCACGATTTGGATGCGCCAATGCGCCCGTCAGATATGCAGCAGCGTCACGGGCGTATAGTCCGCCAGGGCAATGAAAACGCAAAGGTTGACATATATCGTTACACAACCGACAAGACATTTGATGCTTATCTGTATCAAATGCTTGAAAATAAGCAAAAATTTATTTCGCAGATTATGACAGATAAGACACCTGTACGCAGCTGTGAGGATGTGGATGAAATATCGCTCGATTATGCGGAGGTAAAGGCATTATGCTCAGGCAATCCCTTGATAAAGCAGAAAATTGACCTTGAAACGGAGGTAACAAAGCATAATCTGCTTAAATCCCAATTTAAGAGCCAGTTATACAGGGCGCAGGACAAGGCATATAAGGTACTGCCGATCAAACTTAAAAATCATACAATGTACAGGGACAAGCTAATTGAGGATAAGGACTTTATTGCACAAAATCCGCCCTTAAAGGACGAGAACGGCAAGGACTATTATCCCATAGAAATAATGGGCAAAACCTACACAGATAAGGAGGAAGCAGGGCAGGCAATAAGAGATGCCATAAATAAAAATCCCGACATACTCGAAGGTAAAACTCGTGTAATCGGAAGCTATAGAGGATTTGAGCTGTCCGCATCAAGGGATGCAATGAAAACGGACAGTGTAACCAACAAAATTGATTTTAAGGTAGCACTTAGGCACTCATGGAGTCATTACACTACAATAAATATGGACAGCAATGTCCGTGCAAGCGGTAACATCATACGTCTTGACAATGCGCTGTCAAACATGGATAAGCTGATAGACGATGCTAACAAAACCATCGACAATATTGCGACTGACATTGATGCGGCGATCGAAGCCGCAAACGCTGTATTTCCGCGAGAAGCAGAGCTTGCAGAAAAGGAAAAGCTGCTTAGTGAGATTAACAGTAAGCTTATGGATATTTCGATTAGTACCAATGACAACGGCAAGGAACTGTATGCAAGATTATCCGAGCAGTTTCCCGAAGTTATGCAAGGCAGTGAATCATATGTAAAATACACTGCACCGTTAAATTGACCCCAAAAAGTTAG
>MSHL01000043.1 GCA_001941135.1 Ruminococcus sp. Zagget11 | reverse complement strand
CCAACGCTTTTTCGGTAAAATAATACGTATTGCATCCGAACCGCGACAGCAGCTGGGCAGTTTTCAGATACTCCTTTTCCTGAAAATCAAAGATAAAAATATCGGCGTGCTGTTCCATGGCAAAAACCTCATTATGTTATAAAAAAATTCCGACTTAAAAAGCCGGAATATATTTTATCACTTCCGATTGTCCTTTGTCAAACAGGAAAAATTATTTTGGAAAATTGTATGGAAATAAATTATATTTTTCTGCGAAATATTTATTTCGATTTTGGCTCATAAATCGGTTAAACTCGCGAATTATGTCTAAATTCGTTAAAATATCCTACGTATTTTGTTATTTTATATTTATATATTATTATAAGAATTTTGTCGAAAAAGTGGGATTAATTTTGTTGGGGAGGGGAGATTGACTTAAGTCAACCCCGCACAAAGTATAGACAAGCGGTAAGAAAAGTGGTATAATATGGACAGTTTTCCGGTCAACTATAAAGCTCACCGCACCGCTTATAATCCTGCACGTTCTAAGTCGCCGCCTGTTGCAAAACGCTTATAATCATAACCGTAAAACAGGTCACGGCAAACGGACAACTTCTCAAGAAACTTTGGATATGCCACCTTTGCAACATCCTTATCACCGTAATTTTTCTTATCACGGACAGTATAATCTTTCATTGCCTACTTTAAAGTGGTTGCAATTCCCACATAATCTACAATAAGGCCGCCCTCTTTGTCACGGAAAGCGTCACGGAAAACACGGTTTATTCGAGCGATAGCCTGCATTAGATTATGCCCCTCCATAGGCTTATAAACGTACATTGTTGCAAGAGAGGGGACATCAAAACCTGTAAGCCACATATCTGCAACTGAAAAAGCATAAATATCCGCCGGAGGGATTGGAAGATGCAGTGCAAACGGTTATGACCCAGTGCGAGCTATGGACGGATAATATTGATTTTGGGGAATAAAATTACGGCAGTGTATAAATATATGCACTGCCGTCAAAAATTGACAGGGAGGTGAAATGATGCAATACATCGCCATAGACCTAAAATCGTTCTATGCAAGCGTCGAGTGCGTGGAGCGTGGGCTGGATCCGCTTGCAACTAACCTTGTTGTGGCAGACGAAAGCCGTGCGGAAAAGACCATTTGTCCGGCGGTTTCTCCGGCACTGAAATCCTTTGGAATACCGGGCAGACCAAGGCTGTTTGAGGTTATTCAGCTTGTTGACGAGGCGAATAGGCAGAGAAAATATAAAGCCCCTAACCGCACGTTTACGGGGAAATCGCATAATCTCACAGAGCTTAACTCCAATCCTGCATTGGAAATAGACTATATTGTTGCACCGCCGCAAATGGCGCATTACATGAAGGTAAGCACGGATATTTATCAGATTTATCTGAAGTATATCGCCCCGGAGGATATACACGTTTACTCTATTGATGAGGTTTTCATGGACGTGACTGCGTACCTTAAAACCTACAAAATGACCGCCCATGAGTTGGCTATTACCATGATAAAGGACGTGCTTGCAAACACGGGAATTACCGCAACGGCGGGAATCGGAACAAATATGTACCTTGCCAAGGTTGCAATG
This sequence comes from Ruminococcus sp. Zagget11, assembly GCA_001941135.1. Taxonomy (GTDB): domain Bacteria; phylum Bacillota; class Clostridia; order Oscillospirales; family Ruminococcaceae; genus Huintestinicola. The sequence goes on along the minus strand of MSHL01000043.1, from coordinate 18,579 downwards.
GATATAGTGGCAAAGAAAATGCCTGCCGACAAGGACGGCGTTCGCATTGCGGAGCTTGATGAAATGTCATATCGCCGACAGCTTTGGGCACACAGACCTATAACCGATTTTTGGCGTGTAGGCAAGGGTTATGCAAAAAAGCTTGCGGATAAGTACATTTTTACAATGGGCGATGTTGCAGAGTTGTCCTTGAGGAATGAGGACCTGCTCTATAAAATGTTCGGCATAAATGCGGAGCTTCTGATTGACCATGCTTGGGGCTGGGAGCCTTGCACCATTGCGGATATTAAGGCATTTAAACCGCAAAGCAACAGCCTGAGCTCAGGACAGGTTCTGCAGCACCCATATGACTTTGAAAAAGGAAGGCTTATTGTTCGGGAAATGACGGATTTGCTTGTGCTTGACCTTGTGGAGAAGGGACTTGTTACAGATCAGATGGTGCTTACTGTCGGTTATGATAAGCTGGGTGCTGAAAATTATGACGGTGAGTATACAAGTGACCATTACGGCAGGAGAATACCCAAATCGGCTCACGGTTCAATCAATTTGGGGCGGCAAACATCGTCCTCAAAGATAATAATGGATAAGGTGACGGAGCTGTATAACCGTATCGTTGATAGCAGACTGTATGTGCGGAGAATGTATATTGTGGCAAATCACGTTGTTTCGGAAAGCAGTGTAGCGGAGGAGAACAGCGAGCAGCTCAGCCTTTTTGCCTATTCTGAAGAAGAAATGCAGAAAAAGGAGCAGGAAAACCGCAGCTTGGAGCGTGAAAAAAGTATGCAAAAAGCACTTGTCAGCATAAAACGCAAGTACGGGAAAAATGCTATTCTCAAGGGCATGAACCTTGAGGACGGAGCAACTTCCGTTGAACGGAATAATCAGGTCGGCGGTCACAAGGCTTAGGAGGATTTTATGAATTACGATGAGCATAGATACGACAGCATAATAAATCTGCCTCATTACGTTTCCCAAAAGCGTAAGCCAATGTCAATGACCGACCGTGCGGCGCAGTTTTCGCCCTTTGCGGCATTGACAGGATATGATGCGGCTGTATGCGAGGCGGCAAGGCTGACAGATAGCGTAAAAGAGCGTGACGAGGACAGCATTGCCGTTCTCAATGAGCGTATGTGTGTTCTTTCGGAGTATGAGTATAAGTATCCCGAAATCACGGTAGAATATTTTGTCCCCGATGAGAAGAAAAGCGGTGGCGCATTTATGACGATTACAGGCTGCTTTAAATGGCTTGACGAGGGCGAACAAAGACTTGTTTTTCAGGACGGAACGAGTATTTCTATTGAGATGATTTATGGGGTTGAGGAGAGTATTTTTGAAGACCACGCAATTTAAAAAATGACCCCTGCAGGGAAATGTTATTTTAACAATCTAATATTGCCAGGATTATCTTTCTTAAATAATGAAACTGTGTTGAATGCACCGGAATATCGGATGCTTTTAATAATTCATTGACAATAATCTCTTTCGATGATGGCTTAAAATTCAAGTCCTTTAATATTACCGTAAAATCCTCATTTAGAAACGGTCTTCTTAGGAAATACACGTTCCTGTTATATACATACTCCGAAAAATTCTCCCTGCATTGATTATAATAGTATGAAATCAGCACAATTATCGGAGGGCTTGGTTTTTTAAGCAAATCGGCTATGACCTCTTTCATTGATGAGTCTCTATAAACAGCATCACAGTTCGCAATAATTACGGACGGTGATTTTGTAATCTCTCTGATAGATTTTTCGATTACGTAATACGCACAGCAGCCAATATTTGAAAGCTGTTCGGCGATTTGTAAGTAGTCCTTTTCGGGGAAATTGAAAATATAAATTTTAAACATTAAATTATCCTCCTCAGATTATCCCTGCAAAGGTCAGTGTAATTATAGCATTTTTGAGGGGCGGAGGCAAGGGGCTATGGTGAAAAATTTATAGATTATGGCTTGGGATGTACATTTAGCAGATATGTGTTAGATATTATTAATAAAAAGAACTATAATTATCAACAAAAATTGTTTGTCGCTCCGATTATTTAAGATTATTTTAAAAATTACTTGACAAAAAAATAAAACTAATGTATAATTTAGCTAAATTTGTGCTTGCTCTGTTATAAACCGAGTAAAGGTAACTTGTGCAGGTATCTCAAATTGGGTAAGACAATTTCGCAATTAATGTCAAAACGGGAGGAAACAGTAATGAGAAAAAACGGAGTAAAAAGGGCGGCGGCATGGATAATGTCGGCGGCAATGTCATTGTCGGTGTTCGGAGCAATGCCGACAGGGTGGGTATCGGCGGAAACGGGAGAAACGACTTATGAGTATGAGGGCTACACGGTGGATTACGCCGTGACAGGCGAATGGAGCGGTACACAGACGGTGCGTATTACCGTAACGAATACGGGGGAGGAGTCCATACTTAACTGGGCGCTGGAATATGATGCCGAGGGGGAGATATCGGATGTATGGAACGGAGAAATATATTCGGCGGAGGAAACGGAGTATATAATCAAAAACACGGGGTGAAACTATGAAATAGAACCCGGGGAAAACGTATTTTTCGGGTATACCTTGAGTACGGAGGATTACGTTGTACCCACCGATTTTGAGCTTTGCTCGAAAAGAGTAACCGTGACGGATGGGTACGAAGTCGGGTACACGATTGCACAGTCATGGGAAACGGGCGTGCAGGGGGAAATCACGATAACGAACACCTCCGAATCGGCAATCGAGGCATGGACGCTTTCCTTTGACACAAATCTGACTATGGGATCGGTGTGGAACGGACGTATTCTCGAAAGTTCGGAAAGCGATACAGGAAACGTTTACACTGCGGCAAGTCAGGCGTGGACGAACCCCATAGGGGCGGGAGAGTCGACAACGATAGGTTTTACCGCTCAGAAGTCCGTCGATGAGGATGCAGCAATCGAAAATTTTGTGCTGACGGCAGTGGTAATCGGTGAGGAGCAGTCGGACGATGACGGGGACGATGACGACAGCGGCACGGAGGACGAGCTGAGTATAAGCATAAAGGCATATATGGATGAGGAAAGCGATAAAATCGTCATAATCTGTGAAACTGCTCCCGATGGCGGGAGTGTTGAGATATTCGTATCGGAGGATGGGGAGAATTATTCTGCCGCAGCGGTGAGCAAGGACGATGAAGACGCTTCAAGGTATTTGTATGAATATGACGAGAGCTTTATAATACTGTATTTCAAGGGAGAATATACGGTGGGAGAGAAAACCACCGAAAGCGAAGCGGTATATGTCGTAAACTGGAGCGGAGAGCTTGACAGCGATTATGATGGGATAGAGGACGTATACGAAATATATGTATACGGAACAGACCCGTATAACGCCGATACAGACGGCGACGCTCTGCCTGACGGATATGAAATATATTACACGGGTACGGATCCGCTTGAGAACGACAGCGACGGAGACGGCATTTCCGACGGAGATGAGGATTCGGATGGGGACGGCTTGACGAATGCTGAAGAATACGCACTCGAAACCGATCCGATAAAAGCGGACAGCGATAGGGACGGTCTGAATGACGGCGAGGAGGTAACTATTTATTCAACCGACCCGCTGAATGAGGACACGGACGGCGATGGGATAACGGATGGCGATGAAGTCACTCTGGGACTTGACCCGAACAGTGCCGCAACGGACGGAACTCCCGATGCGGAAAGAACGTTTGAGCAGAAGATAGAAGCGGACAGCACAGTATTTTACCTTGTGAATACGGAATCTAAGCCGTTCAGCGTTTTGGTGGAAATTGAAGCTGCGGGAGTGGCGGAGAATAACATTACGGCGCAGTACAGCAGCCGTTCGTATGTCATAAACAACGATGCGATATTGGGAACGGCACCCGAATTTTCGTATACGGAGGGATTGACCGTTTCATCAATGAAAATAAACTTTGATCTAAAGGAAAGCGCCGTGACCGAGACGGAAGCAAACGGGGAATACGCAGCGGTTTCCGATGAATTTGCGGGGATAAGACGGTACAATGTGTTCAGATATGAAAGTACAAACAACAGTCTGCTGCCTGTGGAAACATACTTTGACGAGGAAAACAACAGGATATACGCTTATACGGACGAGATGGGGACATACTGCCTTATAGATATGACGATTCTGCTTTCCTCGTGGGGATATAATCCGAGCGAAGAAAGCGAAGCAAGTGCGATAAGTGAAGATGAGGGAGAGGAAATAGATATAATTTTCCTGACATATTTCACAACGGGCTACGCATCGCTTGTAAAGGATGTGCTTCAGGAGATAGCGGACGAAGCGTATTCCTATGCGGACAATGTACATATGTACTTTGTGGCATATACGGGGGACGTATATGCCGTGGAAAGCGAAAGATATTATGCGGAGAGCGCAGAGGAGTGTGCCAATGTGCTTGCCCGAATGAGCGGAACGAGTTCGACACCGTATTTGAAGACGGGATTTGCGGCGGCGAATGAGATAGAGGTGCGTGAAAATGCGCAAAAGCACCTGTTTTTGATAGACGGGCTTGTAGAACCGATAGCGGCATCGTCAAATTCGGATTTGAGCGAGATGCTGGAGGAGGGCTTTAACTTCGGAATAATCTGCAACGCCAACAGCAGCAATTACAGTGCCTACTATACCTTGGCAAGCGGAAATGTAAGCGAAAAGATAGGCGGATTCAAGGACTTTGTCATAGACCAAATAGACTTTACCGAAAGCACGGAGGAAGACGGCGAGTATATAATCACGTCAAGCGGGCTTACACCGCTGCCGGAGGATTTCGGAGAGATAAGCACGGACAGCAAAGCCGACTATGACGGAGACGGAATAGCGGACACAACGGAGATATATTTCAGCGCGTTGGGCAAGGACGGGACGATGCTTGTAGGCTATGACGATAACGGCGGCGTAATACTGCCGAGCTATGCGGAGTGTATAGCTGCGGGAGGAACATATGTGGAAAGCGGGCTTAGCAGACTGGGAGGAACGAGTGCTGCGGAATATCTCGAAAAGATAAAGGTGCTTCCGATACGTTCCGATCCAACAAGCAAGGACGGCGACGGAGACGGTATTCTCGATATAACGGAGTATGAGATTTCGGGAATGACGATAAGCGCGGTATCTGCCGTGAGTGAAACGGAAAGCGTTAAAAATCGCGCTTTGGACATTGACAATATCGTCAATTACGACATAGACGGAGAGAAGCTGATATCCTCCGACTACAGTGCGATATTTGAGGACGGCACAACGGACATCAAGCCTGCGTACTCATTCGCGAAAACGGTACTTGCCGACAAATTGTCAGGCGAAACGGAGAGCAATTATACATACGGAATCAGCGGAACCGAAGACGATGCGTTCTACATCGAAGCATACTGTGAGTATGACGCCGAGAATAACAATGTTGTAAAGAATTATCTTTGGATTCATGTGAATGCGCAATTTGATACGGATGAGACTTCGTACAATAAAAACAGCAATGAGCCTTTTAAAAATCGCAGCTTTGTAGTGAAGTCTGAGGACGGAACGGAAGCAAAGATTTCTTATAAGGAGCTTTTGCAAAAAGCATCCGATATTTGGTCAATAACAATAACTGCCGATGACAATTATGATTTTTACGACGGCATGGTAATTGAAACAGAACTTAAATTTAATTTGGTTACGCCTAAATCCGGTCAGAGCGATAAATACGATGTATACTATGATTATTTGGATTCGTCAAATTCAGTCACACCGGATACTGTAGATACAATGAACTATCATTACGCTTCTTTCAATTTTTTTGATAAAGTGGGCAGAGCGGGAACAGAAATGAATTTGGATGGAAATCCGAATTTAAAAATGTACAGTGAACCTTTAGTCGGCGACAATTATACTGTTGAACAATTTTGCGTAGTATTTGCCCATGAGATGGGTCATGTGCTTGGATTGATGGATGTATACGGAGACAACAATCCTCACAATTACTATGTAGAACCGATGAGCAAGGATGAGGACGGAGAAATATACTACGATACTGAAGTGTTTTACGGTGAAAGCGACACAGGCGAGCTGATGTATAAAAACAATGCCGTCAGCGCGAACGATATAGAAATGTTGCTGTGTGCAAGACAGGAAAACGAAAGACAGTGGTTTGTTCCAATTGGCAGAACCAGTATGACTGTAGATGTCATAGATTCCGATGGAAAAAAGCAGAGAATATCAAACCACAGATAATTCTTTTAGGTTGTCCAAAGCCATTAAACAAAGATATTTTTATACTGTATACAGCGCATATACAAACGATAATTGTTTTACAAATGGTGAAATCAACATAGAAAAGGGACATTACTATTGGTATAACGAAAGCTTGGACAAGTATGTTGAAGTTGAAAATACCGATGAAAGCAGGCAGGAAATTATCAACATATTCGGTGACGACTTTGATGAAGAGTATTATAACAAGGTTTTAGAGCTTGTAAAAGCGCTTGAATCTTAATTAAGAGAGGGAGAATATTATGAAAAAAATAAGACTGTCAGCATTATTGGCAACAGCGGTATTGATAATTTCATTGTTGTTTGGAACTAAAGCGTTTGCATGGGTAATATGGTATAATGATGAAGATATAGATGATTCGATTAGGATATCGTTTGCCGATGAGTATTCGGATTCATGGGATCATTGGCGTTTTTTCTTGCAAGCCGTGCATATCAATCATCACCAAGAATAGTTGAGATTCTGGGAGAAAAAATGTCGAGGAATATGACAACTATTATATTATTTCAAGTGATGTGTTAGAAGAGATATGGTTTGATGAGTACAGCACTGATCGTTATTACTCGATATATGAGGATCGTAAGTTAATAATACCGGAAAATGCGTATGGTAAAGATGTAATAGGTATATTGTTCAGCAGTAACGCATCGGAATTTCAAGTCAGCGATACAAATAAATATTTGAAATGTGTGGACAACGTTATATTTGATAAATCGGGTGAGATTCTTCTTTCATATGCAAGATATGATGATAGAGAGCAGTACACAGCACCCGATGGGACGGAGGAAATATACGACGGTGCAATGATCTATTGCTGGAATATAAAGGAAGTATATCTGCCAAAAAGTGTTAAAGAAATAGAACCCAGCGTTTTTCGAGGTTGTAGCAGTTTACAAAAAGTTGTGTTTGATCAAAGCAGTGAGAAGTTAATCATCAATTGGTATGCTTTTTCCGGCACACCATTGTTGGAAGAAGTGATACTGCCGAGTTTCAGCGTAAGTATTGATGCTGCTGCATTTGGATATGAGTCGCGCTATATGCTATTTGGCTTTGATAATGAGGAGAAATTTTGGGCAGAATACGGAGGTTGGGGTGGACAAGTGTTGCCGGGGGACAGTTTTTGTAGATTGAGCGATGTCAAACTCACCACCTACGCCCAACCCACTCTGACCTCCGAGGGCACCACAATCAGATGGGAAGAAATCGAGGGAGCGACCTACTACGAGGTATATCAAAAGCTGAATGACGGGAAATATAGGCTGCTCGGAACGACAAGCGGCGGCGGATGCCGCTTCACAACGCTGAAAGAGGGAAAAGAGTACACATTTGCGGTAAAGGCATATGCCGAAATTCCCGCTGCGAACTATGATCCCGAAACGGACGATGACGATGAGGTTTTTTTGTTAGGCGAGAGAGTACCATCATACAGACTCAAAGAAACTTATGATGCGGATCTTTATCCCGAGAGCTTCCTGATAGAGGGGACTATGTCGGAGGATATTGTGCTGGTGGGGTAGAGTGGCTTAGTGGTATATATACGTTTAGCAGGTATACATTAGAAAAAATATTGACAAAACAGCCAAAAACATCCTATAAAAATTATCTATCTCTCCGATTATTTAAGATTATTTTAAGAATAACTTGACAAAAAGATAAAACTAATGTATATTTTGGCTAAATTTGTGCTTTATTAGATTTGCAGGATAATAAGCCCGGTTCTTTTGCGCTTTATTTTTATTCAAGGGGAGATAATCATGATTAAGAGCAGAACAAAGAGATTTGTTAACAGAATTATTGCGGGATTACTGTCCGGAGCCATGGCATTTACCATGGTTCCGGACATTTGGCTTCCGGTGTACGCAGACAGCGTAAGCAATGCAATAGCGGATGCGGATATTGCCGATTACGATGTAATCGAATTTGGCAATAACAGATATGCATTCATAGATGAGAGCGTTTTATGGGATGAGGCAAGAGAACGCTGCGAAGCTCTTGGTAGACATTTGGCATATATAAATTCGGAAGAAGAACAGGAATTTATAACCGAAATTACAAACAATACATATACGGCGCTTGGTGGCTGGGATGAACTATCAGAGGGCAGCTGGACATGGTTGGACGGATCAGAGATGACCTATACCAACTGGGCAAATAAACAGCCGGACAACAGTTCCCCTCACCAAAATCATCTGTATATAAACTACAACGGTCAAGGTAAATGGGATGATGGTTACGACAGCAAGAAAGCACCGTATGTTTGTGAATGGGAGTATGAAAACACCTCCGTTACAGATACGAAAGTGGGTCTGCTTTCGGATTATGCAATATTTTCAGCCAATAATACCGAGAATCTTACTCTTAGCGGTTGGAAAGCATATTTTACGGGAAATATATATACCGGCAGTGATTTTGTCTGCAATCTTTCGGAGTTTTACCTGACAGGGAGAACCGATACTGTCGGAACAGTGACAGCAAACGGATGGCAGATAAATATTCCCGAAAGGAATGAAAATATTGCGGCTATAGCTATGCCGGATTTAAATGACGTTATAGTAAACAGCGCGGGGGACTATACTTATTATGCGGAAAGTCCGACATATATTCAGGACACGAATATTATCAACGGAAGTATAATGGTTTCAGGCGATGTAACAATAAGCGGTACAAATTTTGAGGGCGACTGTTATATAATAGCTGACGGAGATATAACATATAATGTAAACAACCTTGAAACCACAGGCAGGCTCGTTTTGTATTCAAGGAACGGAAATATTACCGTAAACGGCACAAATATCAATATTGACGGAATTATGTATGCTCCCAAAGGGAAAGTGTCTTTCAACGCAAATGAAACAACCGTAAACGGACATATATGGGCGGATACTGTTAATTTCAGCGGAAGCATTTTCAATGTCAGCAGCGCCGATAGTGATTTGGACTTAATCGGAATGGCATTACAAAGTGGGAATACAAAAACGTATACAACAGATGAGGATTTTTCCGAGGGAATACTTGACGGAGTAAGTCTTACCGTACCCGATCAGTTGATTCTTTCGGCGGGTGAATATGATAACGATTCATCTGTAGAAAAAACCTATGGTGATTCTCAAACGGGTAATGGAGTAAAGCTTACCTATTCGGCGGATAAAACTATACTTTCAGGAAATGGAGAAACAGTCAATATTACCTATGGCCTCAGCGGTTTTGGCGAAATTCAGAGTGATGAGAATGCCATTGACCTCGTAATTCTCGTTGACCAATCAGGGAGCATGAGAGGTACCAGAATGGAGAATGCCAAAGCTGCCGCCAAAGAAGTTGTTGCGCAGATGAAATCGGGCGATAGATGCGCAATTATAGGTTTTACATCAAGCGGGAAAGTAATTCAAGGATTAACAACTGACAAGGAATTGCTCTATACAGGGATAGAGAAACTAATAGCGAATGGTGGGACCAATATCGAAAACGGACTCAGTTCTGCGATTTCCATTTTTGATGACGATTCGAGACAGAAGTACATAATGCTTATTTCAGATGGAGAGGACAGCAGTGATTCTGCCTCTATGTCTGCAACAGCAGGAGAAAAAGGTATTCGTATTCTTGCCATGATGATTGGTACAGGTTCTCTCCAGATGCAGACAGTGGCAATTAACAGCAACGGCATTTATAAGAATGCTCCCACAGCAGATGATATTGGTGAAATTATGTCATATTTTGCAGCGGAAGTATTCAATACGGCAGGGAGAAATACTGCATTCAAAACAACGGTCAAAGATAAAGATACTGTCGATTTGAATGCAATTGTACCTTCACCCTCAATGGTAACGGAGAACGCAGATGGAAGCGTAACTCTTGAGTGGTATTATGACAGAATTACTATTGATGAAACCGAAGAAATTACGATTCCCGTTAGGGCAAATGCGGACGGCGGATTTGCCGAACTGTTAACAGATACGTCTTGCTTGTACTACGATAGGAACGGAAAGCCCGGAATAATATATGCGGATGATTCCGTTATTTTGCAGTCGGATTATATTTCGAGTGGAAATTGGTCGGCTATATATGACAGTAAAAACGATGATACTGTATGGACAGGTGTCTATTGGAATGGTCTTAGATACGGCGATGGAAAAATTTCTGTATTTGTATCAGCGAGCGATGACGGGGTAAACTATTCTGTGCCGGTCTCTGCTGAAAATTGTGGCAGTCTTAGCGATGTTGTGGGAAGATATGTAAGGCTTGACGTGACACTTGAATTATCATCGGACGGTAAAACTCCGGAACTTTTTGATATTTCCGTAACATCCGAAGAATTGCCGCAAATAGATAATTCAAAGCCGTCAGTTGCAATTTACGGTGAGCGAGAGGCAAAGGTAAATATTCCTGTAAATCTCAGGGGGATAGTTACCGATGACTGCATGAATAATAATATTACATTTGACTGGTCGTGCAGTAATGGAAATGCTTTTTTGAGAATAGTAGTGCACTAATGACTTCCGTATATTTCAAGGCTGAAGGTGTGTACGAGATCGTCCTTACCGTTAATGATGGTGATGCGACAGAAACTACAGTGTGTGAAATAAGTGTAGAACCGGCAGAACAGTATGAGGATATTGACCCTGAAGTCGGTGAGGCATCAGCCCCCGAAATATTTGTAAATCTTCCTGCATATGCGGACCGCAATCAGGTAATTACAGCCAAGATTGAAAATCTCAATAACACAGAAATTGCTTGGTACAGCGTCATAATAAATGACAGAAAAACAGCGGAGGTATCCGAAGACGGAGAGTTTAGCCTTACTCTGACAAGCAACGGAACTCATAAGGTTGTTGTTCGTGCTTTTGACTGGTCGGGAAAATCCGATGTTAAAGAATATACTATCATAGTTAATACTCAAAAACCCACAATAGAAGTAACACCCTCCGCCGAAAGCGTTTATGAAGGGGAAGAAACGTATTTCACCGTAAACACAACTCTTGCGGACAAAATATCGAGCGTAGAATATTTTCTCAATGATGAAGCCGTAACTGTGGATTCGGACGGAAAATTTGCACTTGATACAAGCAAGGCGGGAACCTATACATTTACTGCGGAGGCTGTTCCTTATTCAGGGACGGTAATAACCGATACCGCCGTTATAGAGGTCGTTTCGGCAAGCAAATTTGTTGTAGATCTTGTTTTCGATAAAAGCGAATACTGCTTGGGTGAGGACGTAAATGTAGCGGTTGCCGCATACGGCGATGATAATATAACAGGATATGCCCTTGAATATGACCGTCAGCAGGTAGAGCTTGACGAAAATAATTCCTATTGCATAAAGGCGATAACAGCAGGTACGCATACCCTTGTGGGCATTGCATGGAACGAAGCGGGTACTGTTATTACGGCAAGCTACAGCATTACAATTCCCGATGCGGATGAATATGATACTATCCTTCCCGAACTGAAGCTGACATATCCTCAAACCGAAACCTATGTGGGAGAAACCCTGCCCATATATATAACGGCATCGGACAACAGCGGCATTGTTAATGTTACTGTCGAGGTTGACGGCGAAATGCGGGAATATGACGGAAACGGCATATTCTATTTTACCGAAAATGAAAGAGAAATTTATGATGTCGTTGTCTATGCAAGAGACCACATAGGAAATCTCCGCTGGGAGAGTGTAACTATCGGCGTAAATATCCGTGAAGAGGATCAGGATCTCTCCGCTCCGAGCGTGGAAATTATCCTCGAAAAAGAAAATTATTCCGTTGGTGAGAATATTGTCTTTACCGTTGCCGCAGATGATAATGTGGGAGTAACGGAGCTTATCGTAACGGTAAACGGTGAAACGGCTTATTCCAACGATAACGGCGAGTTTATTGTAGAAAATACTTCAGAGGGAGATTATGAGATAAAAGCAACTGCCTACGATGCAGCCGGAAACAGCCGTTGGGTTACAAAAACGGTGACGGTAAGCGATGTACAAACGGTTGATGAGCTTTCCCTCGAAGTGTATATGGATATTGATTCCGTTGCTGTGGGCGAGGAGTTTGAAATCACCGCAAGCTCAAGCGGAGGAAGCGGCGAAATAACCGTTGTCGGGGATGTAAACGGAGAAGCGCTTGAATTTAAGGGAGATACTGCCGCATATACTCCTACGGAATTCGGAGAATATGTTATTACCGTAACTGTCAGCGATGAAAGTGGAAACAGTGTAACCAAGATTATTTCCCTTACAGTCAATGATGACGGTGCAAGCTATGGAGAGATAATCGTTTCGGCAGCGCTCATTATCAATGGGGATTACCTTAACGACGGCGAACATAACGAGGCGATTGTAGGCAATGAAGTTACGGCAGTGATTGAGTTAAGCAATCTGTCTGACAGCGACATAGAGAGCATCATTCTTACGGTGAACGGTGAGGAGCTTGCGATTGATGAGAATAAAAGCGCGGTATATGTTCCCGATACTGTGGGAGAATACCTTTTTGAGGCGGTATTGAATGACGTAAACGGAAATTCCGTTGAAATGAGTTATCTCCTTTATGTGGTTTCCGATAAAGACGGCGGAGAAACAGGCGACAGCGACGATGATATCGGGGATTTTACCGTTGAAATAACATCTCCGACAGACTGTATGGAAATAACCTCTCCCACGGATATTATAGGGTCAGCCTTCGGCGAGGGCTTTGTTAAGTATACTCTGGAATATGCGCCTGCAGGAACTGTGGATTATACTAAGCTTTTTGAGGGAACAACCGCTGTAAAGGACGGCGTCCTCGGCAGCCTTGACCCCACCCTTTTACAAAACGGATATTATGACATTAGGCTTACGGAATATACATCCAAAACAAACGTAATTTCAACAGTGACGGTTTATGTCACAGGACAGATGAAGATAGGCAATTTCTCTGTCGCTTTTCAGGATATGGACGCTGCCGTTCCGGGGCTTGCTCTGACAGTTGTAAGAGGATATGACAGCAGAGATAAGGCTAAATCGGGAGATTTCGGCTATGGCTGGAGTTTATCCTTAACCGGAGCAAGCATTTCGTCAAGCGGCGATCCGTCCGAGAATTTCACTCAAACTCAAAGCAGTTCATTGGTAACCTCCTACAGTTTAACGGAGGACAAGGCGCACGAGGTTTCTGTGGATTGGGGCAACGGTACTGTGGAGAAGTTCGGTATGTCGCTCTCACCCGACAGGTCGCTGACCCCTATAACTGCCGGAATAACGGTGGAATACAAGGGAATAGGCGCTGCTGCATCCACCCTTGAACCGATAAACAGCGGTACTGCCGACTTGATTTACAATGACGGATTGCTTATGTATGCAAACGGAGATCCATATGCTCCCGTGGGCTACAAGCTTACAAAGCGTGACGGTACGGTTTATTATTTCAACGGAAAGGGTAATGTAAACAAGATAACCGATACCAACGGAAATACAATTGAAATTACCGATGACGGTATAATCCATTCCGATGGAAAATCCATTACCTACACTCGTGACAATGCGGGCAGAATAACACAGATTACATCACCCACAGGGAAAACTGTTTCCTATTCCTATGATGAAGGAAATCTTGTTTCCGTTACCGATATTTTGGGCGAAACAACAAAATTCACATATGATGACGAGCATTATCTCACCGAAATTATCGATCCGAGAGGGATAACCGTTTCAAGAAACATCTATGATGATAACGGCAGACTTGTGAAGGTTATAGACAGTGACGGTAATGAAATTATCTACACCCACGACATTGAGGGCAGAGAGGAAATTATTACAGACAGAAACGGAAATGTCACTCTGTATATTTACGATGATAAGGGCAATATTCTTTCACAGACCGACCCTAACGGAAACACAGTCACTAATACTTACGATGCAAACGGCAATCTCGATAAGACTGTTGACGCACTCGGAAATATTACCGATTACAGCTACAGCTCAAGCGGCGATCTGCTTACCCTGACCGATGCGGAGGGTCATACAGTCACCAACAACTATAATTCCAAGGGTCAGCTTACCTCAATAAATGCAATGGGTATAAGCACTATTACCCTTGAATATGACAGCAGCGGCAACACCACATCCACCACGGACGCACTGGGAAATGAAATGGATTACAGTTATGACAACAAGGGACAGTTGACCTCGGTCACCGATGAAATAGGTACATACATGAATATGATCTACGACAGCGAGGGAAATGTTATCTCCGCAACAAACGGTGTGGGGACAGTGTCGCAGTTTACCTACGATGCGGACGGAAACTGCACATCAAAGACACTGACATACACATCGGACGGTGTTCAGAAAACCGTTGCCGAACAGTATTTCTATGATGCGGCAGGCAATCTTACAAAGATAATCGACAGTGACGGAAATGTTACCTCAACCGAGTACAACAGTATGGGCAAGGTAAGCTGTGCAACAGATGAAAAGGGCAGAAAAACGTCCTATGAATATGACGATTTCGGCAATCTTATCAAGATAACCTATTCCGACAACACAACGGAAACATTTACCTACGACCGTGAGGGAAATAATCTCACTGCCACCGACCGTATGGGAAGAACAGTTACCATGTCCTATGACAAAGCGGGTAATCTTATTTCAAAGACATATCCGAACGGTGCAGGCGTTTCCTATGTTTATGACGCAAATTACAACCTCATTTTCGAAACAAGCGCAAGCGGCGGAGTTACAAGCTATGAGTATGACAAGGTGGGCAGAAACACCGCTATCGTTGACGCTCTGGGCAATCGCACCTCGTTCTCCTACAACGCAAAATCGCAGCTTGAAAGCATGACCGACCCTATGGGCAGGACATATACATACAGCTATGATGATAACGGAAACAGAATCAAGACCGCCTATCCCGACGGTACTTCCGTTTCCACAGGCTACGATGCAAGAGGAAGAATTACCCGTCAGAGCGACCAACACGGGTATAACACATATTATACCTATGACGGTGCTGACAGACTGACATCGGTAACAAATGCGCAGGGCGTGACTACAAGCTATGCCTATGACGAAGTGGGCAATATGACCTCTGTTACAGACGGAAACGGCAATGTGACCGCTTATGCATATGATGATTTCGGCAGGGTTATCCGCACTGCAAACGCTCTCGGCAGCACCGCTTACACCACCTATGACAACAGCGGAAATGTGCTGACATCAACCGATTATGCAGGCAACATCACAAGCTATACATACGACAGTCTTGACAGGGTTTCAAGTAAAACAATGCCCGACGGCACGGTGTACTATACCTACACGACAGACGGAAAAATTTCCTCCGTCACCGACAGCACAGGCACAACCATGTTTACTTATGACAATATGGACGGTCTGACAAGGGTTGATTATTCCGACGGTAATTTTGTAAGCTATTCTTACGACAATGCTTGCAGACTTACTTCCGTAACAACGCCTTTCGGCACTACTGCTTATGAGTATGACTTGCTTGACAGACTAACAAGAGTGGTTGACCGCAACGGTTATGCTACTGTTTACGAGTATGACGCAAACGGCAGCCGCACCGCTGTCCGCTATGCAAACGGAATAATCGTTACATACGACTACGACCTGTTAAACAGACTTACCTGTCAAAAAGTCCTTGACATCGACGGCGAGGTTATGGTACAATATACCTATGCCCTCGGCTTGGCGGGCGAAAGGCTATCCGCTTCAGAGCTTGACAGAACTGTCGAGTACACATACGATAATCTTTACCGCCTGACCGGTGAAACCATAACCGAGGGAGAAAAGGTTACAACTTACACCTATGCTTATGACAGCGTAGGCAACCGTATCTTGAAAAATGTGGACGGTCAAGAAACTGTTTACAGCTATAATGCGCTGAATCAGCTTGTGAGCGAGGGTGATATTACTTACGAGTATGACCTTAACGGGAATCTTGTAAGAGTAATCGGTACAGGCAGGTCTGCCCTTTATGAGTACAATTCCGAAAACAAGCTTGTAAAGGCTACTGTTCAAAGCGGCAACAACGTAGTTGTTGAAACATACACCTACGATTACGCAGGCAACAGGACTTCAAAAACAACAAGCACTAACGGGCAAGTTGAGTATGTTAAGTATCTGAATGATACAAATTCAGCCCTTACTAACGTTCTTTGCGAGCTTGACGAAAACGGCACGGAGAAGTGTGTATATACGATTGGTGCTGACCTTATTTCGCAGGAACGTAACGGCAAGACATCGTTCTATCTTTATGACGGGCATGGTTCAGTAACTGCACTTGCAAATGAAAGCGGCGTTGTAACCGATACATATACTTACGATGCGTTTGGTAACTTGCTTGACAGCACGGGCAATACCGAGAACTGCTATTTGTATTGCGGTGAGCAGTTTGATAAGGCTACAGGACTTTATTACCTGCGTGCCCGTTACATGGATACCTCTACGGGTAGGTTTATTTCGCAGGATAGTTATGCGGGGGATATTAATGACCCTGTAAGCTTGCATAAGTATCTGTATGCTAATGCTAATCCTGTGATGTATTCTGATCCCAGTGGGTATTCAGCTGACTTAATGAGCGTGACTACTGCGGCAGCAGGAATGGCGATAATAGGGGGTATTCTTACACTCAATGCATCAGGAATATTGCGTGATTTAACAGATGATCTTATCGGGTTAGAAACTTATATTGACGATTTTTTTGATGATATTGAGGTATTAATTGGTGATGTTGCTTCCGGCAATACAACATCTGCTGATATTAATGAAGATGTACATGATGAGGCTGCTGGTGGTTCTACTGACGGCACAGGTTCTGGTGGTACTGCTCCTAATCCTAATAATAATGGGAATAAGAAAAAGCTAAAGGATCTTGCCGAAAAAATTGCTAAAAAGTTTGATGCAAAAATTTCACAAACGAAAAACGAAAATGGATTTAAACTAAGCATACAGCGCGGCAACCATACTTTGGAAATTAGAATAATGGATTCCGGTTCTGGCGGAAGAATGAAGCCATATTTTAGAATTTCAATACCTGGTAAACAAGTGTTTGACATTAATGGATTTCCATCTTCGGACAAAGCTTTAACACATATTGATTTAGATACTATAACAGTAACAGAGATAGTACAACTTATTCAGAAAATAATGGAGGAGTATTTATGACGAAAGAACAAGAAGAAAAAATATATGAACGTATCGACGAAGCGACTATTACTTCATATTTTTTTGATTTATTTAAAAATCAAATGATTTTTGAATTAAGGCAAGACTATACCGGTGAACGGCATAAAGTTATCTTCAAAAATGTTTCTACATTTTCTTATATATATGATACAGGAGAGCTTGATGCTTTACAATTAGAGGAATGGGATCCTGTAAACGGTAGACTTGAATTAACCAGTATAAGTTTCTGGAATAAAAAAATTAATGCATCTCTTAGCGGTGCAGAGTGGGCATCGGAATACAAACAATGCTATAATGTTGTAATTGAGATATGGGGTAAAGTATTGTTAATAAATGCAACAGACGTAATTGTTGATGATGAAGTGTTCAAAATAGATATATAAGTGAGTTATTATGTTTAATTTTAGAAGGAGGTAATGTATAATGGGCGCATGGGGAACAGCAATTTTTTCGGACGATGAGGCGTGTGATGTGAGGAGAGAATACAATGTTCTTGCCGCTTATATTGAAGATGACGATTGGATACTAACTAAACTAAAGGAATTTTTTGAGGTTAAAGAAGATCTTAACGATATGGACGCTGTTTTCTGGTACGCATTGGCAACTCAGCAATGCAAATACGGGAGATTATGTGATGAGGTTAAAGAAAATGCGCTTGAATGTATTAA
This sequence comes from Ruminococcus sp. Zagget11, assembly GCA_001941135.1. Lineage (GTDB taxonomy): Bacteria > Bacillota > Clostridia > Oscillospirales > Ruminococcaceae > Huintestinicola. The sequence goes on along the minus strand of MSHL01000043.1, from coordinate 478 downwards.
ACGAGAATATACTGTTCATGGCTGGTATAATCCTAAAGACGAGAAAAAAAGACAAGCTGTGCTTGACAAACTGAAAAAACAACTGGAGAGCGAGCCCGTTCCGAGAAAAAAGATATCTAAGCCGAAGCGTGAAAGAGCAATATGGCGTGAAAACGATGTAGTTGCCTATCATCTTGTAAATATATTTGAAAATGAATATAGGAAACCAAGCGATTACTGGTTTTATGGGAAGTACATTTTGCTGAAAATAGTGAGGGTTGATAAAAAGCCGATATCTCATATAATGCCTGAACTCGCTTGTGACGAATGGATGTATTGTTCGGTTTATGACTGGATAGGAGACAGCATACCGGATATGGATATTGTGAAGGATTTAAATTTCCATCCATTCAAATACAACGAATATAGAAAGGAATATGATTATGGAGCATATATTTATTCAACTGTTATAAATCCTGCTTATAAAAGAAAGCATGAT
>MSHL01000042.1 GCA_001941135.1 Ruminococcus sp. Zagget11 | reverse complement strand
ATTTCTGCGATGAGGTCTTCCTCCACCTCTTTCTTCAGTTTTGGAGGGCGTCCCGTTGACTTTCGTCCTCTTCTTTCAACATAGAGTCCTTCTTTTCCTTCTTCAAGGTAGATTCGTTCCCAATCGGCGGCTCGTCTGTGCGGCAATTCAAATCTTCTCTCTATTTCTTTTTAGCTCAGTTTTTCCTTTTGCATTGTTTCTACAACCATGATTTTAAATTCTGGTGTATACCTTTTGTTTGGCTTTCCTTTAGGCATAAAAATATCCCCTTTCATTAGACTTTTAATTGGTATATTTATATTATACCACATTGTCTAACAAAAGGGGAGCACTTCATATGCTTTAAAACGCTGCTTTTTTTGTGAAATGTGCAAATTGACAATTTTTATATATATGGTATAATTGATGTGAAAGACAATAGTTGCCAATTATATTTATACTTTATTGGGGGGTACATTTTATGAAAATATTTACACGGCATATTATTTCTGTTTTTACAGCTTTGGTTTTGTCTTTTACCGTTCTTGCTGTAAACGCTTCGGCTAAAGCGTTTACGTTGGGTGAATCTAATGAATCGGTGTAAGAAGCTACGGTCACTCCGCGTTTGATGGCACTCACACCGGGAACATATTATTGCTTATCAAGCGGAAGAACAGATGCAAGTATTACTATTAGATCGGATAAATCAACGGTGGATTTTTACAAGGTATATTTTCCTATGGTAAGTAATCATATCAATGGCAGCGGCTCACATACCTACACCGGTACTTCTTCTTTTTCATTTTACGCAACATCATGGACTTACTCGGACGGCACGAGCGGATCAGGGGGTCAGATAGCTGTTAGTGTAACATTGGTTGATGGGGAGTTTCTTATGGTGAATGGTGAAATTTATTCAATGGGATGATTTTCGATTATTTTATAACTCACGACTGATGTCCCCTTCTCGCCTGTCGGCTCGGTCGGTGCTTCTGCTTAGCAGAGGTGTCCACAGGACACCCGCACCCTCTTCAGGCGGGGGGAGCATACTGTCTTTCAGTGGGGGATACAATCCCCCACTGAAACCCCTAAGGGGCTAACGCTCCCAGTCGTTCGTTGAATGATGGGGCGATGCCCCTTATTGAACAGCGTATTTTGGTATACTGAAATTTTTAGTGTAATGTAGTGACTCCGTGGTGACTGTTGTCTTTCAAAAAATATTTAGTCAGTCTTGAGCGAGGAGGACTTTTGTGTGACAAAAAACAGAAAAGTAAGACCTTTGTTTATCGGAGTTTTTTGCGTAGTCGCCGTACTGTGTGTTGCTGCAGTGTCAATGAGTATCAACGCAAAAGCGGAGCTATTCCCCGATGAAGTTGAGATAGAAATTATCGGCGGTGTCGATGAATATTATCCCGGTCAGACCTGCGATCATGACGACAGCTATGTCGAGCCGACCGTATCTGACGGCAGATATTATCCTAACGGAGATGCAGACGCCGATTACTATATTGAAATAATCGGCAGTACCGTGACGTACAAAAATGCTGACGGCAGCGTTTTGGAGGATTTCGTCTGGAACGGCGGGGAATTTAGAGTGATAACGCAGCACGCATTGGACGACAATGTGGTTATGGCGTTTGTATGGACTGAACGCACCGATGAGGAAATTGCCGAAATAAGAGAGAATTTTCCGAATTTCAGCGAAAAATATATCGCAAGCTATTGTTCGTATCTGATTATTGAGGACGGTGAATTTAAAATCAGCCCTTATCCCGCGAACGAAAAGCTGAGGGAGGATTTCCAAAACGGAATTTACTGTACGGCGGTTGAATAGGTTAAGGCATTGCCGCACAAAATATCGAGAGGGCTGTGTGCTGTGGTTTCTTACGGCATTATTAGGGATTGATTGATGCTCCCCGACAATGAAAAAATTGTCGGTGGAGTATTTTTTTCATAAATAAGCAAATAATAATCGCATATGAACAGCAAAGGATGTTGCTTTATGACAATTGTATTTATAAGAGCGTGTATTCTCTATTGTGTGCTGATTTTTTCCGTAAGGCTTATGGGAAAAAGGCAGATTGGCGAGCTGCAGCCCTCGGAGCTTGCCATAACTATTCTTATATCAAATATTGCCACGCTGCCCGTTGAGGATCTGAACGTTCCTTTGGTAATGGGACTGCTGCCTATACTTACCCTTGTAAGCTTAGATGTGGTAATGTCATGGGTGGGTATGAAGTCAGGCAAAATGCGGAGGATTATGTCCGGAGAGCCGGTTATAGTTATAAGTGACGGGAAGATCGACCAGCAAAAGCTGTATAATCTCCGATTTTCCACCGACGACCTTATGGAGGCGGTGAGAGCGCAGGGGATTTTTGATATAAACGAGGTGCAGTTCGCAATTGTGGAAACCACAGGCAAGGTGAATATTATGCCGAAGTTTCCAAACAGAAATGTAACCAACGAGGACATGGGAATAAAGAATGAATCCACAGATCCCCCTGCCGTAATTGTACAGGACGGGCAGGTAATGCTTTCCTCCCTTAAGCGGCTTGGACTGGGGGAGGGCTGGCTGGACGAGGTTTTAAAGGACAACTCCGTTGAACGCAGAGAAATATTTATGATGACCGCCCAAACGGCGGGAAAATACACTATAATCAAAAAAGAGCTTACTAAAGCGGCGGATAAGGGCGTGAAATATATTGACAAGAGTTAAGATAGCGGTAGGACTGCTTTTGGGAATAATAGCTTACTCGGTCGCAACGCTGTTTATACTTAAAGACAGCAACGAGAAATTCACTGCGGCTGTAAAGGAAATTCAGCAGCTTTGTGAGTCGGAGGATTATGACAGCGCATATGAAAAATCCCTTTCACTGAATGAGGAGTGGGAAAAGTACGAGCATAAGGTGACTATATTGGTGAATGACGAGCATTTAAGGGAGCTTAACATTTCTGTTGCAAAAATCCCATCCCTTATAGAGCGGCGGAGCGATTCAACGCTGTCGGAGCTGGAAACCATAATTCATGAGCTTGAGCATATTCTTGAAACGGAAATTCCTACTATATATAATCTGCTGTGAGAAAAAGGCATCGGGAAATTATAGCCATATTGCACATTCAATAAAGAATATGGCTGTACTGTTTTCACGAAAAAATAAAAGTGAATGAAATCCTATTGACTTTTATGGCTCCGTATGGTAAAATCGTGATGTCGGTGTAATTTGCGACATTATTTTATACAGAAAGGGAGCGGACTTATGGAGGAAAAGAAAATTCATGTGCCAAGCCTTGTGCTTGCAATTATCGGGTTGGTGGCAGCACTTCTCCTGCCGATTATCACCTATATTTGCAGCATTATAAGCCTTGTACTAAGCATTATGAAAAGGGAAACCCACAAAACCAAGGCGTGCATAGTGATTGATATAGTGGGTCTTGTGCTGGCACTGGCAAATTCCATACTTGGAGTGTTAATGATGTCAAGTATGATGGGCTGATTACTTAATTTGAAAAGCAAACCGGGTTTAAGGCAGCAAAGCGCTTTAGGCTCGGCTTTTTTAGGTAAATTCCATTTTATATTTGACAAATACGCCGCAATGTGGTATAATGCAATATATGTTGGCGCATTGCCAATTTAACTCATCGTATGAAAGGTGATATGTTTATGTTGAAGGTTAGCGGAAAAGAGCTTACGGAGGAATTTTCCCTCCAAAAGGCACTGAACAGCTGCGGAGAGGATATAGAGGTTTCCGCCTGCGTTCATAAGGTAAAAAAAATGGGCGGATTTGCCTTTGTTATAATCAGAACGGCAAGGTATCTGATACAGACAGTTTATTCTCCCGATACCTGTGCGGACTCTCTTGACGGTATAAGGGAGGGCTGCTTTGTTAAGGTTGTGGGTACGGTTAAGGCGGACGATCGCGCATATAACGGGATTGAGCTTACCCTTAAATCAATTGAGCTTTTGCACAAGCCCTCCTACGAGTACCCCCTAAAGGTTTCCCAGAGAAGACTTGGCTGTTCCCTTGATGTAAATTTGGATAACAGAAGCGTTTCCTTGAGAAATCCCTATGAAAGAGCAGTGTTCAAGTTCCAGGAGGGAGTAGTAGAGGCTTTCAGGAATTTCATGCTGGAAAATTCCTTTACGGAAATCCACACCCCTAAAATCGTAGCACAGGGCGCAGAGGGCGGCGCAAATAAATTCCGCCTTGAATATTTCGAGAAAGAAGCGTTTTTGAACCAGTCGCCGCAGTTTTACAAGCAGGCAGCGGTTGCTTTCTTTGACAGAGTTTTTGAGATAGCTCCCGTTTATCGTGCGGAAAAGCATTCCACCTCCCGTCACCTTAACGAGTATATCGGTCTTGACTTTGAAATGGGCTACATCAACGATATGTATGATGTTATGAACATGGAAACCGCAATGCTCCGCTATATGATGAATTACCTTAAGGAAAATTATGCACCCGAGATAAAGATTCTCGGCGCAGATATACCCGAAATAACCGAAATTCCCTGCGTAAGATTTGAGGAGGCCGTTACCCTTATCAAGGGCAGCAGGGCGAAAAACAAGTTTGACCTTGAGCCGGAGGACGAGGTGTTCCTCTGCAATTACGCCAAGGAGAATTACGGCACGGAGTTTATTTTCGTTACCAACTTCCCCTCATCAAAGCCGCCTTTCTATGCGATGAACGACAAGGAGGATCCCCGTACAGCCTGCAAGTTTGACCTGCTTTTCAGAGGACTGGAGATTACCACAGGGGGTCAGCGCATTCACGATTACGAGGAGCAGCTTGAAAAAATGCGCGCGCAGGGCCTTGATCCCGAAGATTTCAAGAGCTATCTTGAAATACACAAGTACGGTATGCCGCCCCACGGCGGTCTGGGAATAGGACTGGAAAGACTGGTAATGAAACTGCTGGGTCTTGCAAACGTTCGTCAGACGTCCATGTTCCCAAGAGATATTAACAGACTTTTGCCGTAAAGCTATGAAATACAGGCTAATCTGCTTTGACTACGATTACACCCTTGGAAATACCGAGGGCGGAATTGCTGAAAGCATAGAATATGCACTTAGGGAAATGAATCTGTCTGTCCCCTCAAGGGAAAGAATTTACAGCACAATAGGTCTTACCCTGAGTAAGACCTATCTGTCCTTGACAGGGGACGATTCTACGGAAAATGCAGCGAGATTCAGCAGCCTTTTTGTGGAAAAAGCCGATCAGGTTATGGCACGTTCCGCGGTGTGGCTGCCCACAGCGGAGGAAACCCTCCGAAAGCTAAAAAATGCAGGATTTATTATTGGAATATGCACAACCAAGTTTAACAGGCGGATAAAATCTATATTGGAGCTAAACGGCTGCAGTGAGCTTGTTGATGTAATTGTAGGGGGAGATGATGTCCCCAATTCCAAGCCTGCACCTGACGGACTGCTTTATACCCTTGAAAGGACAGGTGTGTCCTTAGGGGAAATGCTCTATGTTGGCGACAGCTATGTGGATGCGCAGGCGGCAATGGCTGCGGGCGTTGATTTTGCGGCTGTTACTTCGGGTACAACCGTGTTGGAGGATTTTACCCATTACCCCAATGTGGGAGTGTTCGCAAATGTGGGAGAAATGGCGGACAGCCTCATATTAAAGGCGGTCGGCTGACATCGGTTATGGGCAATTTTTGTACAGACAATATGTAAAATCGACATTTTACGTGATTTTTTTGTTAAACTTGCAAAGATAATAAAAAGTACTTGACAAATCAATTTTCATGTGCTATCATAATAGCATAAGGTGATTCTTTAAGAAAATCTTTAGGCAATGGCGTCGGGTTTATGGTCGAAGTGACCGTATTCACGGTGTTTTTTTGTTATTTTAAACAGGGAGGATTTTACTATGTCAGAAACATCTACTCAGGGAATAAAGGGCGTACCGGAATTTTTCGGATGCAACGTGTTCAACGAAAAGACCATGAGAGAAAAGCTCCCCAAGAGCGTTTACAAGTCACTGGTCAGAACAAAGAAGATGGGTGTGGCACTTGAGCCCGATATCGCCGAGATTATCGCCGAGGCTATGAAGGACTGGGCTGTTGAAAAGGGCGCTACTCACTACACACACTGGTTCCACCCTATGACAGGATTGTCCGCTGAAAAGCATGACTCATTCATTTCGCCCACAGATGATGGCGGCGTTATTATGGAATTTTCAGGCAAGGAGCTTGTTAAGGGCGAGCCTGATGCGTCCTCATTCCCCTCAGGCGGTTTGAGAGCTACCTTTGAGGCAAGAGGATATACCGCATGGGATCCTACTTCCCCTGCATTTATCAAGGACGACACACTTTACATACCCACCGCATTCTGCTCCTACACAGGCGAGGTGCTTGACAAGAAAACACCTCTTCTCCGTTCAATGGAGGCTATTTCCGAGCAGGCTGTAAGAGTGCTGAAGCTGTTCGGTTCAGACGCTACGAGAGTTACCACAACCGTAGGTCCCGAGCAGGAGTATTTCCTTATTGACAAGAAGCTTTACGATCAGCGTAAGGATCTTATTTATACCGGCAGAACCCTTTTCGGAGCAAAGGCACCCAAGGGTCAGGAGCTTGAGGATCATTATTTCGGAAATATCAAGTCAAGAGTTCATGCTTATATGAAAGAGCTTGACGAGGAGCTTTGGAAGCTTGGTATCCTTGCAAAGACCGAGCATAACGAGGTTGCACCCGCACAGCACGAGCTTGCGCCTATCTTCACCACGTCCAATGTTGCTGCCGATAACAACACATTGATGATGGAAATGATGAGGAAAATCGCTCTTAAGCACGGCCTTGTATGCCTGCTGCACGAAAAGCCTTTCGCAGGCGTTAACGGTTCGGGTAAGCACAATAACTGGTCTATTTCCACAGATACAGGCGTAAATCTCCTTGAGCCCGGAAGCAATCCCACAGAAAACTTCCAGTTCCTCACATTCCTTGTTGCTATTATCAAGGCTGTTGACGAGTATGCGGATCTTCTCCGTCTTTCCGTTGCATCTGCGGGCAATGACCACCGCCTTGGCGCAAATGAGGCACCTCCGGCTATTATGTCCGTATTCATCGGTTCAGAGCTGCAGGAAATCCTTGACGCAGTTGAGTCCGGCGAGGTTATCAAGATTGACCACAACAGAGAGTTTGTAATCGGCGTTCAGGCGCTTCCCAAGTTCCCCAAGGATACTACGGACAGAAACAGAACATCGCCCTTTGCATTCACCGGTAATAAGTTCGAGTTCAGAAGTGCAGGTTCTTCCATAAATATTGCCTGCATGAATACCATACTTAACACTATCGTTGCAAATTCCCTTAAGGAATTTGCCGACAGACTTGAGGGCTCCGGTGATTTCTCCGCAGACCTTAACGCTTTGCTTGTTGAGAACATCAAGGCGCACAAGAGAGTTATATTCAACGGCAACGGCTACGATGCAAGCTGGGTTGAAGAGGCTGCCAAGAGGGGCTTGCCCAATCTGGTTTCCACAGTTGACGCACTTCCTCATTACACCGATGAAAAGAATCTTGCTATGTTTGAGAAGTTCAAGGTTTATACCAAGACCGAGCTTGAATCCAGAACCGAGATTCTCCTTGAAAATTATGCAAAGATCATCAACATCGAGGCACTCACCATGCTTGATATGGCTAAGAAGGAAATTCTCCCCACAGCCGTTGAGTATTCCGGCGACCTTGTAAGCATTGCCGTAAATAAGGCAAGCGTTGGTGTTGACGCGTCCTTGGAGAAGAAGACTGCCGAGAAGGTAACAGGACTTGCAAACGCTATTTCCGGAGCGATTGACGACCTTGATGCACAGCTTATTGCAGCAGGCGGCGCAGGCGATACTCTTGCAGTAGCAAAGGCATACAGAAACGATGTATTCTCTGCAATGCAGTCCTTGAGAGCGGTTTGCGACGAGCTGGAAACCATTGTTCCCGAAAAGCTTTGGCCGTTCCCGACCTATGGAGATCTCCTCTTCAGAGTATAAAAAATGCTTTCACCTATTTTCGATGTATGACAATTGTTATACAGGCACACACCGGGCGGAAGGAATTGATCCCTGAATTTCTTCCGCCACTCTCCCTGTGGGGGAGTAACGGCGACGAAAATTCAGTAATAAAGATAGCAGTATCAGTTCGATTGGAGCTGATACTGCTTTTTTTTGATGATGAAAGGCAAACCCTCGCCTTAAAGTGCCGCCGATTCTTTCTTAACCTCTTTTCTGCCCTTAAGCAGGGGAGATATGTATTTGTATATCGCCACGGTAATAACGGTGCTTGCCAGTCCCTTAACAAAGGTAAAGGGCATATTGAAGATAATCAGTGCCTCAAGGAGATTGTCAACACCCGAATATATAGCCTTGTAAGCGTTTATAATAGCGTCCATAGGCATAAAGTTGGTGTAAATGGGGTATACGATAAAATAGTTTGTGAATACGCTGAGAACCGCCATTGTAACACAGCCGATTAAAGCACCGATTACAGCGCGCTTCTTGGTCTTATGACTTTTGTAGATAATACCCGCGGGAATAACAAAGGCACAGCCCAGAAGGAAGTTGGAAAGCTCGCCGACACCCCCTGTTGAGGTGTGGAAAAGGTTTACAAGATTCTTGATAAGGCACACGCATACCCCCGATAGAGGTCCCATGGAAAATGACGCAATCAGGGCAGGCAGCTCCGCCACATCAAAGCTGATAAAGCTCGGCATAATAGGTACATGGAAATTGAGAAACTGCAATACGGCAGCCATTGCCCCAAGCATTGCGGTAACGCACAGCCAGCGTACCCTTGTGGTTTTCTCACGGTTTGTTCTTGTGTTTTGCATACAGATTACCTCCATAATAAAAAATAGTATATATAAAAAGCAATCTGTTGAAAAAATGCCCGTGAAAACGCATAAAATACGGTTTCACGGGCATGAGTGTGCGCACTGAAAATGCGTTGTTTCTCTCATCCGGACTATACCGTCGGTTTCAGAATTTCACCGAATCATGCCGAGTGCCGCAGCACCCCTTTAAGGGTAACGCGCGGAACTGCGCTCGTGGACTTTACCACCGGTGAGGAATTTCACCTCGCCCTGAAACAAATTGCAATTTATCAAGTTTTGTAGGGAGCGTAAATTACTCCTCAGCGGAATCCTCGGAGTCCTCCAAATCAAATTCCAAAAGCTCTCCGCAGTTGGGGCAGGTAATAGAGCCTGCGTCTATCAGAGATTCATCAAGGCAGATGGTTTCGTTGCAGGTGGGGCAGACAACCTCATATTCCGCCTCAACGTCAACATCGTCACTCTCCTCAAAATCCTCGTCGTCATCGTCAAATTCCTCGAAATGGTGGTGGTGACCGCAGGAGCATTCGTCCTCATCGTCAAGGTCGTAAAGATCCCTTTCCATATCGCCCAGATCGGCATCTACCTCATCGATAACATCGCTGAGAGTTTCGATATCATCCTCAACAGCTTCAATTTCCTCAGCCATATCGGCGAGAATTTCCGCCATAAGCTTGAGTATCTTATCATCGGTACCCATACCGTCCATAAGACCTTTAAGGTAAGCAACTCTTTCTGTAAGTGTCATAAAATCATCCTCCTTGATTTTTTTATGATTCCCGGAAAGTCGAAAATCAAGCGCGTTCCATGTATTCTCCTGTACGAGTGTCAATTCTTATAACGTCGCCCTCGTTGATGAAAAGGGGAACCTTAATTTCCGCACCTGTTTCAAGGGTAGCGGGCTTTGTAGCGTTGGTAGCGGTATCACCCTTAAATCCCGGATCGGTCTGTGTAACCTGGAGATCAACAAAGTTGGGGGGTTCAACCGCAAAAACCTTGCCCTTGTAGGAGCAAATCTTGCATATCATCTGTTCCTTAACGAACTTAAAGCTGTCCCCAAGCTCAGCAGAGCTGATAGGAGTCTGCTCGTAGGTTTCGGGATCCATGAAGTAGTAAAGCTCGCCATCGGAGTAGGAGTATTCCATATCCTTTCTCTCTACATAAGCGGTGGGAAACTTTGCGGACGGGTTGTAGCTCTTTTCAACTACAGCGCCTGTGATAACGTTTTTAATCTTAGTTCTTACAAAAGCGGCGCCTTTTCCGGGCTTAACGTGCTGGAACTCAACGATCTGAAGAACGTTTCCGTCCTCCTCAAAGGTCATACCGTTTCTGAAATCGCCTGCTGTGATCATAAATTACCTCCGGTTTAATCGGGAAATTCCATCATGCTCAAAAGCACACAGCTTTTCTACACTTTATAAAAGACGGCAGGTACATCCCGTTATTTAGACAATCCTTGCGGCGCAAAAGCTTCGCAAATCACTGTCATTTACTCTAATATATAATAATGATACCACATTATAGCGGAAAATGCAATACCTTTTTTATAATTTTATAAGGTTTTTAGGCGCGGCGGTCATATTTTCGCACCCGTTTTTGCGGATTATGACAAAATCTTCAATTCTTATGCCGAATTTTTTGGGAAGATAAATTCCCGGCTCAATAGTCATAATGATATTTTCTTTAAGCACGGTATCACAGCTCTTGTTGGCATATGGAAATTCATGTATCTCCATACCCACGCTGTGCCCAAGACCGTGACCGAAGTGATCGCCGTAGCCCTGCTCGGCAATATAGTTTCTTGCCACCGAGTCAAGCTCTATTCCCGTTATGCCGGCACGGGCAGCATTTATGGTAAGCCTTTGGGCATCAAGGACAATTTGGTAAACTCGCTCAAACTCCTCTGTTGGCTCACCCAAAACCACAGTCCTTGTCATATCGCTGTGATAGCCCTCGTAAACCGCGCCGAAATCCATCAAAATCGGTTCGCCTTTTTTCAGCCGCCTGTCCGAGGGTACACCGTGGGGGAGAGAGGTGTTTTCACCGCATAGGGCAATGGTTTCAAAGGAAAGAGCCTCCGCGCCCATTGAAAGCATATGGCTGTCAAGGAACAGGGCAATTTCCCTTTCGGTGACGCCCTCCTTAATGAAGTTAAGGGTTTCTGTCAGGGCAGCCTCCGCAATGCGCTGCGCCTTTATCATAAGGGCAATTTCCTCATCGGTCTTAATCTGCCGCATATCCCTAATAAGTCTGCTGAGGGTATCGTCGGGGGATATTTTCACACATCCGTTCAGCTTTTCCGTAAGCCGTTTAAGGCTTGCCACGGTCATAGTTTCGTCCTCTATGAAAAGCTGACGGCAGTCATGCTTTTTAATCAGCTCTTCAAGCTGGCTGTAGGTATCAGTCATTTCAATGACATTACAGTCTGTGACTGTATCACGGGCTTTTTCGATATAGCGAAAATCTATAATAAGATATGCCTCGTCATTGAAAACTGCCAAAACACCTGCCGATGACTTCATACCGGTAAAATAGCGGCGGTTAATATCCGATGTAATAAGGCCGCAGGATTTTTCCGGAAGCTTTGTCATAAGACGATTAATTTTCGTCATGCCTTATCAGCCTCTTTTTCAATAATATTTTTCAGTGCATACAGACCCAAAATATAGCTTTCACTGCCAAAGCCCGCAATCTGCCCCGCACATACGGGGGAAATAACCGAGGTGTGTCGGAATTCCTCACGCTTGTGGATATTGGACATATGAACCTCAATTACGGGGATTTTTACAGCGGCGATGGCATCTCTTATGGCGTAGCTGTAGTGGGTGTAAGCACCCGCATTGAGGACAATTCCTGCAAAATCAAGCCTTGCGGAATGAATACGGTCGATTATTTCACCCTCGTGGTTGGACTGGAAGCATTCGCACTCGGTGAAGCCAAGCTCCATAGCCTTTTCCTTAATCATAAGGCAGATTGAATCATCGCTTTCACTGCCGTAAACGCCCGGCTCGCGTTCACCCAAAAGGTTAAGATTAGGGCCGTTAATAATAAGTACATTTTTCATAATAATCACGCTTTCGTTAAAAATAGTGTGGAGGCAGGTCACAGGAGCAAGGGGTTATTCTACCTCTTACTAAGTATTTCGTTCACTTCATCAATGGTATGGGTTCTGCCGGATTTAATATCGTTAATTCCTTTTTCAAGCTCGGCATATAAATCCTCTTTCGTCATTTCGTCAATGGATAGAGGTTTTTTTACCGGTAAACGCACCTCAAACGGTAATCCACCCGTAAGAACAATCTGGCTGTAAAGCATTTGAATTGCACCTGATGGTGATATACCAAGCTGTGATAGTATGTTTTCCGCATTTTCTTTCAAATCCGTGTCAATTCGTGCATATACGGCTGTGGTGTTTGCCATACAAATCATCTCCTTTTCATATATTATACCAAAAATCAATGATTATTGCAAGCATTTGCAAGCTGTTTCACATAGTTTTCATAAAAACATTGTAATATACTTCATATCCCAAAACTTAGCTGTACAGACCACAATAATAATCCTTCATAGCCTTTGCGTCCTCGGTTTGAGTTCCTGCGCTTTCGCAGATGAAGGTGGGCGACCAGCCTTTGGCATATATAAGCTCCATAAGCGGCTCAAATTCCGGACCGTAGCCGCCGTTGTCCGTAAAGGTCATGTGTTTCTTTTCGCCGCCCTTTTCGGTGTACATTATCCTTGAAAAATGGCTGTGAAATACCCTTGCACGGTCAATACCCAAGCCGTTTTCAAGCTTGTCAAGCATATCCGCATAGTCCTGCTTTGTCTTAATCCCGCCAAAGGTTCTTGCGTAAAGATGTCCAAAGTCAACCGTAGGTAAAAAGCTGTCGTCAACCTTGCAGATTTCAATAACCTCCTCAAGCGTTCCCAGCTGATTTACCTTTCCCATAGTTTCGGGACAGCAGATTATGTCCTCCAGTCCCTCGTCTATAAGCGCTTGTCGTGCCAGCCGCATGGTTTCCTTTGCAAGCTCCAATGCCTCAGCTCGTGAGATTTTCGCACATGAACCGCTGTGGATAACTATTCTCTTAGCGCCCATTGCCTTAGCCGCTCTTGCGGAGGCTAAAATGTAATTTATGGAATTAAGCCGCTTTTCCTCGTCCACTCCCGAAAGGGAGATAAAATAGGGGGCATGGATAGAAACGGATATACCGCCCTCTTTCAGAGCCTTGCCGATTTCCGCGGCAGCCTCCTGTGATACGCGCACGCCCTGACCGCATTGGTATTCAAAATGGTCAAGACCGAATTTATTCAGATATTCCGGCAGCTGCACGGATTTCTTGTAGCCCATAGTCTTAAAGCTTTCCGCAGTGCCTGCGGGGCCGAATTTAGCGCTCATTTCAACACCTCGCTTATGTTTTTTCCGTTTATCATAGGTAAGTGATTACCCTTATATTCCTTTGGTAAAAAGGGCTTTTCAGCCGTTCGCTTTATCTTGAAAAGAACTGTTTTTTCATACTGAATGGGCGGCACAAGTATGGATTTTATACCGAAAAGCTTTGCGCCAAGTATGTCGGTGAAAAGCTGATCTCCTATGGTACATATTTCCTTCCTTGGGGTGTTAAGCCGTAAAGCCGCAATTTTGTATCCCTTTGTCAGCGGCTTTGCGCCGTCCGGGACAAATTCCAGTCCCAACATTCGGGCAAAAGGCTCAACCCTCGGGGAATGATTGTTGGAAACCACAATCATCTTTATGCCGCTGCTTTTCATATTGTCAAGCCAGTCAAGCATACCGTCTATAGGGACGGGGTTATCGTGAGTGGTCATTGTATTGTCTATATCCAATATCAAGGCGGTAACACCCATTTCCGAAAGAATCTGCGGGGTTACGTCCAGTATACATTTATAAGCTTTTGTCGGAGTAAACAGCATAGGCTCACCACACTTAATTTCAATAATCCTTTGTTTCTAAAAAACGGAGACAGAATAAACTGCCTCCGTTTGTTTAGCGGGCTAAAAAACCGCCGATTAATGTTCCCGATTTGCAACCCAATGGATTTCAAACGGCGGTTACATAACCGACGTTCCTTTAAAATCGATATTTACGCTTACGAGCAGCCTCGGATTTTTTCTTGCGCTTAACCGACGGCTTTTCATAGTGTTCCCTCTTGCGAACCTCCGCAATTACACCCTCGTTGTTGCAGCTTCTCTTGAAGCGCTTGAGAGCAGCGTCTAAGTTCTCATCTTTTCTAACACGAATCTCAGCCATTTTTGTCCCTCCCTTTGCTCTTGTGCAGAGGATTATACAGCGGCGACTTTATATGTCTTATGCCGTTATACGCAATATAACTATATTATTATACCCCATATTGGCTGCCTTGTCAAGGGGTATAAGGTTAAAAACCAAATATTTTTAACCAAAGTTTTATGTTAGGATTTATACAGAATTACAAATGGTATTATTTCACTACAATATTTACAATTCTGCCCTTAACATATATTTCCTTGACAACAGTCTTGCCCTCAATAGCCGCGGCAATATTCTTGTCAGCCTTTGCGGCAGCGATAGCCTCATCCTGTTGTGCATCAACGAAAATGTTAATCTTGCCTTTCAGCTTTCCGTTTATCTGTACGGCAATTTCAATAGTGCTTTCCGTGCAGAGAGCCTCATCGTAGCTTACCCACTCCTGCTCGCTTAAAATCTGACCGAAGCAGTCAAGGTAAAGTTCCTCAGTGATATGGGGCGCAAAAGGATTAAGTATCATAAGCAGCGATTTAAATTCCGCCTTGTTTATAGAGCCTATGTCGTATATGGTGTTAATAAGGCTCATCATTGCGGCTATTGCTGTGTTAAACTTCATAGCCTCAATGTCCTCGCTTACCTTTTTAATGGTTTTGTGCATAGGCGCGGTAAGCTCAGGGCGGTATTCATCCCCGTCAATCATCCTTTCACGGAGTGCCCATATTCTGTCAAGGAAACGCTTGCAGCCCTTGATACCTGTTTCACTCCATGGTGCAGCCTGCTCGTAATCGCCCATAAACAGCACATAGACACGGAGAACGTCCGCACCGTAAACGTCAACCACATCGTTGGGATCTATAACATTTCCCTTGGACTTGCTCATCTTATCGCCATCGGGACCTAAAACCAGACCCTGTGCAGTACGCTTTGCGTAAGGCTCGCTGCAGGGAACCTCGCCGATGTCGTAAAGGAACTTGTGCCAGAAGCGGGAATATATCATATGTCTTGTAACGTGCTCCATGCCGCCGTTGTACCAGTCAACGGGCATCCAGTATTCCAGTGCTTCCTTTGAGGCAAAGGCATCGTTATTCGTGGGGTCGCAGTAACGGAGGAAGTACCATGACGATCCTGCCCATTGGGGCATAGTATCGGTTTCACGCTTTGCATCTCCTCCGCATTTGGGACACTTGCAGTTTACAAAGGAATCTATCTTTGCAAGGGGGCTTTCGCCGTCAGTGCCCGGTTCAAAATTATCAACCTTAGGAAGCTTTAAGGGAAGCTCCTCGTAGGGAACGGCAACCATTCCGCAATGCGGGCAGTGTACGATAGGTATAGGCTCGCCCCAGTAACGCTGGCGGTTGAATGCCCAGTCCTTCATCTTGTACTGTACACCCTTTTCACCGCAGCCCTTTTCGGCGAGAACCTCAAGCATCTTGGCGATAGCCTCTTTCTTTGTGGAAATGCCGTTGAGAATACCCGAGTTTATCATTTCACCGTCGCCGGTGTAAGCCTCCTTGGATATATCTCCGCCCTTGATGACTTGGATTATATCTATTCCGAATTTCTTGGCAAACTCGTAATCTCTTGTATCATGTGCGGGAACAGCCATTATTGCACCTGTTCCGTAGCCCATCATAACATAGTCGGAAATGTAGATAGGTATTTCCTTTTCGGTTATGGGGTTAATTGCGGTAAGTCCCTCAATGCAAACGCCTGTCTTGTCCTTTACAAGCTGTGTTCTCTCAAACTCGCTCTTCTTTGCACACTCAGCCTTGTAGGCATCGAGAGCATCTATATTGGCGATAGAATCTCGGTATTTTTCGATTATGGGGTGTTCGGGCGCAATTACCATAAAGGTTACGCCGTAGAGGGTGTCGGGGCGAGTGGTATATATTCTCAGCTTTTCTCCGTTTTCCTTAACGGTAAAGTCAACGAATGCGCCTGTGGACTTGCCTATCCAGTTTTCCTGCTGCAGTCTGATATTGGGGAGATAGTCAACGCTGTCCAGTCCCTCAAGGAGCTTGTCCGCATATTCGGTAATATGCAGATACCAAACCTCCTTGGTTTTCTGAATTATATCACTGTGGCAGACATCGCACTTTCCGCCCTGGGAATCCTCATTGGAGAGGACAACCTGGCAGCTGGGGCAATAGTTTACGAGGGTCTTATCCCTGAACACAAGTCCCTTTTCAAACATTTTCAGGAAAATCCACTGTGTCCACTTGTAGTAGCTTTCCTCGGTGGTATCTATTACCCTTGACCAGTCAAAGGAAAATCCCACTCTTTTAAGCTGATCGGTGAATTTCAGTATATTCTCATCGGTAAGCACTCTGGGGTGAACTCCCGTCTTAATGGCGGTGTTTTCCGTGGGAAGTCCGTAGGCGTCAAAGCCAATGGGGAAAAGCACGTTATACCCCTCCAGACGGCGCTTGCGGCTGACAACCTCCAGTCCCGAATATGCCTTTATATGACCAATATGCATACCGTGTCCCGAGGGGTAGGGGAATTCTACCAGTGCATAAAACTTTTTTCTCCTGCCGTCACCCGTAACAGCCTTGAAGGTGTTATGCTCCTCCCAGTATTTCTGCCATTTAGGCTCAATGGATTTAAAATCATATCTTTCCATAGCTATATCATCGATCCTTTCACGCAAGCTTTATTTCAACCATTGGGAAATATCTATTTCCTTACCGTCCTGCCAAAGCCGCTCCAAGTTATAAAATTCACGCTGCTCCTTGTGGAAAACGTGTACCGCAATATCACCGTAATCTAAGATAGTCCAAAGGTTACTGTTAGAGTTTACGCCCGGTACGGTGTCCAGTCCCGCATCGCGCTTCATACGAAATTCAACCTCGTCCGCAAGCGCCTTAACCTGTGTGGTGGAGCTTCCGTCCGCAATGACAAAGTAATCCGCTAAAATTGTCAGATCCCTAATTCCGATAACGGTTATATTTTCCGCTTTCTTGCTGTCGAGAGCCTGTACTATAAGCTTAAGCCTTTCTTCCTGAGTCATAGTCGGTGTATCATCCTTTCATCATCTTAGCAAAGAAGTTGTATGCCGCCCATGTGCTTTCGGGGATAAAGGAGCTTTTGTTCAAGGTATCGGAAATGCTGAACCGCAGCGCCTCGAACATTGCCTTGTCCAAATCCTCATACGCCAGCTTGCGCATACGGCTTACGTCCTTGTATGTGCGGTCGGCGGAAATAAGGTCGGCAATATATATAATTTTTTCAAGCAGTGACATTCCTGCACGTCCCGCTGTGTGGTATCTTACCGCAGCGAGTATATCCGTGTCGTCAATGTGAAGTACTTTTTTCAGGTAATATGCCCCTGCGGCAGAGTGGTACAGCGGCGGTATAAGGCTTTCGGTTTCGGTGAAATCCATTCCGCAGCTTTTTGCCATCATCAGCTGCTCCTCTTGGGGTATTTCCTTGCATATGTCGTGGGTAAGACCGGCAAGATAAGCCTTGTCCTCATCGCCGCCATATGCTTTAGCCAGCTTCACAGCCTCATTGGCTACGTTCAGACTGTGAGTATATCGCTTCTTTGACAGTCTGATTTTCAGTATTTCCTTGACTTCCTCGCAAGTCAATTCAGGTCACCCTCTATCTGAATAAAGTCTTTTATCCACAATATATTTTACCACTTTATCGGGTAGATAGCAAGAAATATCTTCATTGTTTAAAATTTTTTCACGAATATCTGTAGAAGAAATTTCCAGTGGTGAGGTTTTCACGGTAACAACACTTCCTCCGTCTGCCCTTATTATCTCCGCAGCCTCGGTAATTTTGGGATAATCGCTGTCCTTTCGGGCAAATACGGCTATATCCGCCGCAGAAATAATTTCCCTGTAGCAGTACCAGCGAGGAAGAGTCATAGGCAGGTCGCTGCCTATAGCAAGTACAAGTCTGTCATGGGGGTAGATTTTTTTCAGCTTCCTAAGTGTTTCCACAGTATAGCTTACCTTTCCCGCGGATATTTCCATATCGGAAATTATACATTGGGGAATTTCGGAAAAAGCCAGTCTGCACATGGCAAGCCTATCCTCGGCGGAGGCGCTTCCCCCTATAGGCTTAAAGGGGGAAATAAATGTGGGCATTATCACTATTCTTTCCGCAGAGAGGGATTTATCGCCGAGCAATGAGTGAACGGCATTTACGTGACCCTTGTGGGGCGGGTCAAAGCTGCCGCCGAAAAGTACGGTGGTCGTCATACCTTGGATTTCTGCTTAGGCAGGAAAATTTTCTGATTTTTCGGATTTCGCTTATAAAGGGTGAGCTTGCTGCCCATAGTCTGGACAACCTCAATGCCCACAGCTTCCGCAAGCGTTCTTGCAGCTTCTTCGGGATAGAGCATTGCGGAATCCAGTACCTTTACCTTGATAAGCTCTCTTGCCGCAAGAGCGTCATTTACCTGCGTTATAAGATTATCGCCGATTCCGCCCTTGCCGATTTGCAATATAGTGTCCTCATTTGCGGCAAGGGAGCGCAAATAGGCTCTTTGTTTGCTTGTAAGCATTATGCGTTGCCTCCTTTGACTGCCGATTCAAGATATTCTCGCAGCTTTATAATAGCCATTGAACGGTGGCTCACCGCATTCTTCTCATCAGCGGAAAGCTGCGCAAAGGAGCGGTCGCCGTACATAAATATGGGGTCGTACCCAAAGCCGCTTTCACCTATACATTCGTAACCGATTTTGCCCTCACATTCGCCCCTGAAATAGTGCTTTTCACCGTCAGGATCTATATAGCAGATAACGCATACAAACCTTGCGGTGCGCTTGTCGTCGGGAACGCCCTCAAGGTTTGCGAGCAGCGTCTTTTTGCCCTGTCCCTTGGGTGCATATCGTGCGGAATAAATACCCGGCGCGCCACCGAGCGCATCAACCTCAAGCCCGCTGTCGTCGGCAATAACCGCCGTGTGCGTAAGAGCGTAAATGGCATCCGCCTTTATGGCTGCGTTTTCCTCAAAGGTTGAGCCGTTTTCCTCGGCTTCCATATCGATACCTGCCTGCGACTGGGAAATAACCTCATATCCAATGGGGGAGAGCATCTCCTGTATTTCACGCAGCTTGTTCTTGTTGTTTGATGCAAGAATTAACCTCATTCTCCGCCCTCCTCGTCCTTTTTCTTTTTACCAAAGCTTATCTCCTTGAAAAGGAAGCCGAATTTTCCGTCCTTGAGATCCTTTTTCTTTTCGGTAGAATCTGTGGAATCCCCAACATCATTGCTGTCGGTAATATCCACGTTTTCATCCATATCCTCCGATTGTACCTCGGTTATATCCGTATCGGCAGGGGAGCTTTCGGGAATTTCGTTTTCCGTTTCATCCTCGGCTTCGGGTATAATTTCCTCTTCGCAGGTATCTGTAACCGTTTCTCCGTCATTCTCATATTCCTCGGTGAGAGGAACGTAATTCTCCGCAAAGTCATTATCCTCCGCAAAAAGAGCCGCGGCGTAATCCTTCGCGGAAAAGTCCATAAGATCGTCTAACTTTTCGCCCACACCCACAAGCTTTACGGGAATACCCAGCTCCCTGTGAATGGTTATAATAATTCCGCCCTTTGCCGTTCCGTCCAGCTTGGTAAGCACAATTCCCGTGATATTGGCAGCTTCGGAGAAAATTTTAGCCTGATTTACTGCGTTTTGACCTGTTGATGCGTCCAGTACAAGGAGCGTTTCAATATGGCAGCCATCCGCCTGCCTTGTGCAAATGCGGTTTATCTTTGCAAGCTCGTCCATAAGGTTTTTCTTGTTGTGAAGTCTGCCCGCAGTGTCGCATATAACCACATCGGTATTCCTCGACTTTGCCGCCGCAATTGCATCAAATACAACCGAACCGGGGTCGCTGCCCTCATCGTGACAGATAACGTCCGCACCCGCACGTTCAGCCCAGATTTTAAGCTGATCCACAGCCGCAGCGCGGAATGTGTCCGCAGCGGCGACAATAACGCTTTTTCCCTGTGCGGTAAGGCACGCCGCCAGCTTTCCTATGGTTGTGGTTTTTCCCACACCGTTTACGCCTATTACAAGGATAACCGTGGGAGTTGTGGGGTATTCAAGATGCTTATCCTCACCAAGCATATCAGTAATAATTTCCTTGAGCAGTCCCTTTATTTCGCCGGGTTCTGTAATGCCCCTTTCCTTTACGGCATCGCGGAGACAGTCGCATATATCGCAGGAGGTCTGCACTCCGATATCGCACATAATAAGGGTTTCCTCAAGCTCCTCAAAGAAATCCTCATCGATTTTCGTAAAGGAGTTTATTAAGGAATTAACCTTTTCAAGCATGGAATCACGGGTTTTTCTTATACCCTCGGATATTTTATCAAACAGTCCCATTTTATTCACCTCGATAATAGAATTATACGGAAAATATCGGTTACATATCTTCAGCTAAATCGTTAAACTGATTTTGCTGTAATTTAAGCAGCTTTGATATTCCCTTTTCCTGCATGGTGACACCGTACATAACGTCAGCCTCGTCCATTGTCCCTCGTCTGTGGGTTATGGCTATAAACTGGGTTGTATCGGTGAAATTTCTCATATATCGTGCGTATTTCGTGACATTGACATCGTCCAAAGCCGCTTCAATCTCGTCCAGTATACAGAATGGCGCAGGCTTTATCCGCAGTATGGAAAAGTATATGGCGATAGCCACAAAAGCCTGTTCACCGCCGGACAGCAGCGAAAGATTCTTTATCACCTTGCCGGGAGGGGCAACGAAAATATCTATTCCCGATTCAAGGACATTTTCGGGATAGGAAAGGGAAAGCTCGGCTCGCCCGCCGCCGAAAAGCTCCACAAAGATTTCCTTGAAATTCTCGTTTATCTGATTAAAGCTTTCGGTAAACCTTATCTTCATGCTTTCCGTAAGGTCGTCAATGAGCTTTTCCAGTTCACGCTTGGATTTCTCCACATCGGCAAGCTGTCCCGACATAAAGGCATACCGCTGTGAAACCTCCTTGTACTCCTCGATAGCCGCGACATTTACCGTGCCCAAGGCGCGGATTTTCTGTTTAAGCTGTTGGAGAGCCGCGGCAATTTGCAGCTTGTCGGCATTTTCTATCACAAAGGCCTGCGCTTCGGAGGGATAAAGCTCGTACTGCTCCTCCATATCCCTGATTATCTCGTCACAGCTTGTCTGAATGGATTTGTGGCGTTCCTCCAGCCGCGTTTTCTCGCCGCCGAATTTTTCCTTGTCGGCATTCAGAGCCTTTATTGAGGAGCGTATTTCATTGGAACGCTGTTCCGATTTAAGAATATCCTGCTGTGCGGACAGTATTTTCTCGTTTATTTCCGAAGATCTGTCCGCTGCGGAGTTAAGCTGCTTTTCTTTCAGGGTAATAAGCTCGTTCTTTTCCCCTATGATACGCTTTTGCTCCTCTATGGCTTCCGCTGCCCTTGCGGTATCGTCACCTATGGTCTGATATTGTGCTTCAAGGGCTTCAAGCGCCGCTTTAAGGGCTTCGCAATCCTTATCAAGACCGGCACGCATAAGCTTAATCTCCGAAAGCCTTGCGGAAAGTGTCTCACGCTGCTGCTTCAAGGCATCCTTTTGCTCATTTTCCCCGTTTATCAGCTTTTCCTCGGAGGAAATTGTTTTTGAGAGTTCGGCAAGCCCATTTTCGGCTTTTTTTACAGCGTCCGCAAGCTCCGCTTCCCGTCTGTCAAGAGCGGCTATGGTATCATCATGGGATTTTCTGACATCCTCATTTTGTGCCATAAGCTGGCTTATTCTTTTTTCTTCGGCGTCAAACCGTATTTTGTCCTGTTCGGTAAGCCGCAGCTCTTCCTCCGCGGCATCCTTTTCAAGGGTCAGCTTGTCAACCTCCGCCTTTAGGAAAATCAGACTGTTATTCTCCTTTTCCAGTGCGGCACGTTCCTTTTCAGCCTCGGCGGTAAGGGTGTCAATTTCATTTTTCCTCGTAAGCACTCCTGCGGAGCGGTTAGCCGAGCCGCCTGTGAAGGAGCCGCCCGCATTGACAATCTGACCGTCAAGGGTAACTATTCTGAAGCGGTAGCCATATTTTTTGGCAATGGCGGCGGCACAGTCTATATCCTCCGCCACAACCGTTCGTCCCATGAGCGATGTCACAACGCCCTCAAGCTTAGGGTCATATTCTACTATTTCACAGGCAAGGGCGATATATCCCATGCAGTCAGCCAGACCCTTTTCGTTAAGACGGTTTCCCTTGACAGAGGTCAAAGGAAGAAAGGTAGCCCGTCCCGCATTTGCCTCCTTAAGAAGCCGAATACCTCTCTTGGCGCTGTCCTCGTTTTCGGTAACTATATTCTGTAAAGCACCGCCCAAAGCGGTTTCGATGGCTGTGCCGTATTGGGGCGGAACGCTGATAAGCTGGGCAACCGTACCGATTATCCCGCTTATTCGTCCCTGTCTGCCTGCCTTAACCACTGTCTTTACGGCGTGGGCAAAGCCCTCCATGCTGTTTTCCAAGTCGCTTAGAAGCTTTATCCGCTGTTCCTTATCCCTTAGGGAAAGGGCGAGCTGTTGGTTGTCGGTGGATTTTTGGGTGTATTTCTGCTTTTTGGACTCCAAAAGACGGTTAAGCCCCGCAATTTTGTTTTCCTGCTCGGTGCGCTTCTCCTCCACAAGGGAAAGTCCGTCCCGCACTTGAGCCATTTCCGATTCAAGTTGTGTCTGTGAGCCGAGAGCCGCGGCAAGCCATTCCTCCGCCGCCTTTTTCTGTGACATTATATCACTGATATTCCTGTCGGAAGCGGCGATGGTCAGATTATACTCCGACTGCTTTATGTACAGCTTGTTTAAAGCGGCACTTTTTTCCGAAAGACTTCGGTCGGCGCCCTCCGCCTTTCCCGAAACGGCATTAAGCTCCCTTTCGGTTTTCGCGTATTCCTCATCCGTGCGGGTACATTCGGACTTGTTTTTCTCTATAAGGGAAATTTTTTCCGCAGCAAGGCGGCGGTTTTCCTCCTTGGAAAGTCCTGTATTTTCTATCCGCTTTTCAAGTTCGGCAATTGTTTCCTCACAGTGGGAAATATCGTTTTTGAAAACCGCAATAGCCGAATGTAAATCCGTATTGGAACGCTCTGTTTCCAGTATTTCGTTCCGCAAATGCTCGATTCTGATATTTCCCGCCGCTGCTTCCTTGTACAGCAGTCGTGATTCCTCCTCAAGCCGTTCAATATCCGCCTGTGTATTGTTGTACTCCGCGGCGGCGATAAGTATTTTGTCGCTAAGCTCGCTGAGCTTTTCCCGTGAGGCTTTAAGCTCATTCATCCATACGGTAATTTCATAGGATTTCTTCTGCTCCGAAAGCTTCAGAAATTTCTCAGCCTTTTCCGACTGCCGTTTTAACGGCTCTACGCGGCTTTCAAGCTCGCTTATAATATCATTAAGTCGCAGAATGTTATCCTGTGCATCGTCAAGCCGTCTTACAGCTTCGCCTTTTTTGTAACGCAGCTTTGATATTCCCGCAGCCTCCTCAAATATTTCACGGCGTTCTCCGGATTTTGCCGAAACTATTTCGGCGACCTTGCCTTGACCGATTATGGAATATCCGTCACGCCCCAGTCCCGTGTCCATGAAAAGCTCGGTTATATCCTTTAGTCTTGCGGCAGAACCGTTTATAATATATTCGCTTTCACCGCTGCGGTACAGCTTTCTGGTTACCGCCGCCTCGTCCGCATCTATGTTAAGCATCCGATCCTCGTTGGAAATTACCAATGTAACGCTTGCAAATCCCATAGGCTTACGCAGCTGCGTTCCCGCAAAAATTACGTCCTCCATCTTGCCGCCTCGCAGGGTCTTTGAGGACTGCTCCCCAAGAACCCATCTCACCGCATCGCCGATGTTGGATTTTCCGCTGCCGTTGGGACCCACAACCGCCGTAATTCCCTTGTCAAAATCCAGCTTGATTTTATCGGGAAACGACTTAAAGCCGTGCATCTCCAGTGATTTTAAATACATTGTACACTTCCTTGTTTATGCTGATTTCATCCTCGGTCAGACTGTTATCAACCGAAAATGAAAAGGGTATGCCCATTTCCGTGAGCCTTTTCCTGTTGGATTTTTTGTGACCCACGGCGCAGTCGGTATTTTTCCCGCATACGGCTATTTCAAGCTTTTCGGGGGAATTGTTTTTCAGTGCACGAAGTATGGCGCGCATAAAAAGCTCCGACCGCACAAGCTGGGCAAATGCAGGGTGATAAAATCCGCCGATTGCGTTATTTTCCACACCGTCCTCCGCATGGAGCCCAAGACGTATTACCCTTATATTCCTGTTATGAAAATAGCATAGCATATCTCCGCACAGACTGACACATTCTTCAAAGGAAAAGGTCTTGTACAGTCCCTTTCGGTAAAGCTCTCCCAAATGTGTGCCGTCAAGTATTACAGTGGGATAAATCCGCACGGTGTCGGGGGAGCAATCGGCAATTTCCCTCATTGTAAGCATTTCGTCCTCGACAGTGCTGCCGTAAAGCCCCACCATCATCTGTAAACCTGTTTCAAAGCCATGCTCTTTGATAAGCCTTGCGGATTTTCGCACATCATCGGCGGTGTGCCCACGCTCGTTGAGTTCAAGCACTCTGTCCGACATGGACTGTGCGCCCAACTCGATAGATGTCACGCCATAGCTTTTCAGAAGTATAAGAATTTCCTCGTCAATACAGTCGGGACGAGTAGAAATTCTTATGCCGCCAAAGCCCCCTTCACAGAAAACATATTTTGCCGCCGCCGAAAGCAGGGTGGCCATATATTCTCGGTCAATGGCAGTAAAGCTGCCGCCGAAAAAGGCAATTTCCGTGTCCGAATGCCTTTCGGCGGGAATACGGGAAAAAGCCTCTTTAAGCATCTTGTCCGTTTCTTCGGGCGCAGGTGCGGCGGCGGTGCTGCTTATTGTGCGCTGATTGCAAAAGGAGCAGGTATGGGGACAGCCCATGTGCGGCACGAATACGGAAATATTTGAGTGCCTTTTATTTACTGCCATTTATACCTTACACCCCATAAGCTCCAGTGCCTCTTTTGCGGCTTGCTGCTCCGCCTGTTTTTTGCTGTGACCCTCGCCGTGACCTATGACGTTGTTGTTAAGGCACACCTCTATTACGAACACTCTGTCGTGGTCAGGGCCCGATTCGGAGCGCAGAACATATTCCACCGATTCCTCGGGGTTACGCTGAATTATTTCCTGTAAAATGGTTTTGTAATCGTGAAGATTTGCGGCGGAGTTTTTGTCCAAATCACGGGGGATAAATCCCAGCACGTATTCCTTTGCAGACTCCATTCCTCCGTCAAGGAATACAGCCGCAATGACCGCCTCAAATGCATCGGAAACGATGGAGGGACGGTTTCTTCCTCCCGTATTTTCCTCGCCCTTACCCAGCAGTATATAGCTGCCCAAATCTATCTGCTTGGAAAACTCAAAAAGAGCCTTTTCACAGACAAGGGACGCTCTTATCTTGGTTAAATCCCCCTCGGGCAGGTGCTTGAAATGCTTGAACAAATGCTCCGATATAACGATTGACAGCACGCTGTCGCCGAGAAATTCAAGCCTTTCGTTGGAGTTTTTGCTGCGCTTGCTTTCGTTTGCGTAGGAGGAGTGAGAAAGAGCCTCCGTAAGCAGCTTCTTGTTTTTGAAGGTATATCCTATTTTACCCTCAAATTCCTCAATATTCAGGTCATTTTCCGTCATTTTCTGTTACCTCTTTTCC
Source organism: Ruminococcus sp. Zagget11 (assembly GCA_001941135.1). Lineage (GTDB taxonomy): Bacteria > Bacillota > Clostridia > Oscillospirales > Ruminococcaceae > Huintestinicola. The sequence continues at coordinate 78,695 of MSHL01000042.1, read as the reverse complement.
GAGTCGGCTGCCACAGCGGCGGTCTTTTTGGAGCTTTCAAGCTCTGCAAGGGAGGCGGAGATAGCGCCTATTACATCGCCCTCCACACAATTTTTAGCTTGGCGGATAGCGTTGCAGAATGCCTTTGCGTTGGAGCTTCCGTGCGCCTTGATAACAGGCTTGGATATTCCCATAAGAACCGCGCCGCCTATTTCGGTGTAATCGATTTTCTTCTTGAAAGCCTTTATCTGCGGCATAATAAGCAGCGCAGCCAGCTTTCCCCTAAGTCCGGAGGAAAGCATTCCCTTAAGCTCGCGGCTGAAAAATGATCCCATTCCCTCATAGAGCTTTAGGGCAATATTTCCCGTAAATCCGTCTGAAATCGCAACCTCGCAGGCACCGTTGGGGAAATCCCTTGCCTCAAGGTTTCCGTAGAAATTAAGGGGAGCTTTTTCAAGCATATGGTATGCCTCTATATCCAAATCACGTCCCTTGGTGTCCTCTGCGCCCACGTTCAGCAGACCCACCTTGGGGGATTTTATGCCGAGAACCTTTTCCATATAGCAGCTGCCCATAATCCCGAACTGCACAAGCATATCCGCACGGCAGTCAACGTTAGCGCCCGCATCCATGAGTATGACGTGACCCTTTGCAGTGGGCATAATCGGTGCAAGGGCGGCTCTTTTTATGCCTTTAAGGCGCTTAGCGATAAATGTCGCGCCCACAACCAATGCGCCTGTGCTTCCTGCGGAGACGAAAGCGTCGCCCTTACCCTCCGCAAGAGCCCTAAGTCCCACTGCCATTGAGCAGTCGGAACGGCTTTTGATGATTTCCGTAGGCTCTTCGTGAATGTCAATTACCGACTCGGTATGTATTATGGATATTTTATCAAGACTTATTCCGTTCTTCTCCGCAAGCTCTCTGATAACTCCCTCATCGCCCGTAAGGGTGATATCAACTCCATATTCCGCCACAGCCATTGCCGCGCCCTCTATAACCGCAAGAGGGGAATTATCTCCGCCGAATGCGTCAACGATAATGTTCATACTATCATATCCTTTCTCTTTATTGGGGTTCGTATTCAGACAGTGCAGTCTGTATGCTGTTCAGCGCCCTGTCCGCAATAGCCTGATAGCGTTCCTGCTTATCCCTTATTCTTATGCCTATGTCGGGCAATATTCCCATATTAGCGCCCATAGGCTGGAAATTAGTAACGGTTTTATCGGATATATACCGTGAAAGCGCGCCGATCATTGTATCATGGGGGAGAATTACGGTATCCGCTCCCCTCATTCTGCACACGGCGTTTATTCCCGCAAGTATACCCGCCGCAGCGGATTCCATATAGCCCTCAACGCCTGTGATTTGTCCCGCAAAGAATATTTGTGGGTTATCCCTTAAAGAGAAATCGCCGCTCAGAACCTTGGGGGAATTTATAAAGGAATTTCTGTGCATAACACCGAAACGAACAAATTCCGCATTTTCCAGTCCGGGAATCATAGAGAAAACCCTTTTTTGTTCGGGAAATTTCAGATTTGTCTGAAAGCCTACAATGTTGTACATGGTTTTGGCGGAATTTTCACACCTTAGCTGCACAACCGCATAGGGACGTTTTCCCGTATGAGGATCGGTAAGTCCCACAGGCTTCATAGCGCCGTATCGTGCGGCGTCCTCGCCCCTCTTTGCAAGCACCTCTATGGGCATACAGCCCTCGTATACGGTGAAATCATCTCGCTGATTTTCCCGCTTGTCAAAGTCGTGCAGGGGCGCGCTTTCGGCGTTTATAAGCTCCTTGTGAAAGAGTAAATATTCCTCTTTTGTAAAGGGGCAATTTATATAGTCGTCTCCGCCTCTGCCGTATCTTGCGGCGGAGAACGCTTTTGACATATTTATGGATTCAGCTGTGACTATGGGAGCGGCTGCATCGTAAAAGCTGAGATATCCTCCGCACAGTCGGGAAATGCTTTCAGCCATTGCCCCAGAGGTGAGAGGACCGCAGGCTATTACCGTAAAGCCATCGGGAATTGCGGTACATTCCTCGCGGATAACCTCAATATTCTCATGAGAGCATATTTTTTCGGTCACCAATTGGGAGAATTTTTCCCTGTCAACCGCCAATGCTCCTCCTGCGGGAACAGCAGTTTCAAGGGCGCAGGGCACGGTAAGAGATCCCAGTCTGCGCATTTCTTCCTTTAAAAGTCCCGCAGCGGAATTTATCCGCGAGGCTTTCAGTGAGTTGGAGCAAACCAGCTCCGCAAAGGTGTCTGCTTTATGGGCAGGGGAGCGTTTCAGGGGCTTCATTTCATAAAGTCTTACATGAACGCCGCTCTCGGCAGCCTGCCATGCCGCTTCACAGCCTGCAAGACCCGCACCCACAACGGTCAGTCGGTTATCGGTCATATTACTTATCCTTTTTGACAGTTATTTCATAGCCGCAGCCTTCCTTAAGGCAGAAAAGCTTGCCGCCCTTTTTGAAAAGGGTTGTGCCATCGTTGCACTTGGGGCATTTGTCTGATGTGGGAGTGTCCCATGTCATAAAGTCACAGGTCGGATTATCCTCACAGCCGAAATATTTCTTACCCTTTTTGGACTTTTTCTGTAATACCTTTTTGCCGCATTTGGGGCATATTCCCCCTGTGTCCTTGACGATTTTCTTGGTATTGGTGCAGTCGGGAAAGCCTGTGCAGGCGAGAAATTTGCCAAATCTGCCCAGCTTAATAACCATAGGCTTTCCGCATACCTCGCATATTTCATCGGTTTCCTCATCGGGCACTTTAATTCGCTTGCCCTCCATAGTGACCTCTGCCTTTTTCAAGGTAGCATCGAAGTCGGTGTAAAATTCGCTGAGGATTTCCACCCAGTCCTTGTCGCCTGTTTCCACCTTATCCAGATTTGCTTCCATATTGGCGGTGAACTTTATATCAACAATCTGCTTGAAGCAGTCTTTCATAAGCTGAGTTGTTACCTCGCCGAGAGCTGTGGGTTTAAGCTGCTTTCCGTCCCTTTCCACATACATTCGGTTGATTATGGTTGAAATAGTGGAGGCATAGGTGGACGGTCTGCCTATTCCGCTTTCCTCAAGCGCTTTGATAAATGAAGCCTCGTTGTAGCGGGCAGGGGGCTGAGTGAAATGCTGCTTACCCTCGATATCCTTTAATTTCAGTACATCCCCCTCATTTATGACGGGCAGCACCTTGTTTTCGTCATCGTCCTTGCTTTCCTCGTAGAGTACGGTAAAGCCGTCAAACTTAACGGAAAATCCCGTAGCCTTGAAATTGCAGGTATTGGCTTCAATTTCAGCATTTACCGTGTCCAGTACACAGTTGGACATCTGACTTGCTATAAATCTTGACCAAACAAGGCGGTACAGCATGAATTGTTCCGGTGTAAGACTGCTCTTTACCCTGTCGGGAGTCATATCGGGCATTGTGGGACGAATAGCCTCGTGGGCATCCTGTGCATTTGCCTTGGTTTTATACACCTTTGGAGTTGCGGGAAGATACTGCTTTCCGTAAGCCTCCTCAATGTATTTGTATGCCGCAGTCCTTGCATCATCGGAAATACGCAGACTGTCGGTTCTCATATAGGTTATAAGACCCACAGCGCCCATTCCCTCAATATCAACGCCCTCATAAAGCTGCTGTGCGACCTGCATGGTCTTGTTTGTGTTAAAGCTGAGCTTTCTCGAAGCCTCCTGCTGCATGGTTGAGGTAGTAAAGGGAGGCGCGGGGGATTTTCTCCTGACGGATTTCTTTACGCTTGTTACATTGTACTGTGCATTTTCAAGCATAGCGAGAACCTTTTGTGTGTCCTCCTCGGAATGAAGCTCGGTCTTCTTTCCGTTTATTCCCGTAAAGGCGGCGCTGAATTGCTTTTTGGAGGAGGGAGCGGTAAACTTGCCCTCAATTGACCAGTATTCCTCGGGCTTAAATGCTTGGATTTGCTTTTCCCTGTCAACTATCATTCTTACCGCAACGGACTGGACGCGTCCCGCAGAAAGTCCGCGGCGGATTTTTTTCCAAAGGAAAGGTGACAGCTTGTAGCCCACTATTCTGTCGAGGATACGTCTTGCCTGCTGGGCGTCAACCAGATTTTGGTCTATGCAGCGGGGATTGGCCATACCTGTGGTAACGCCTGTTTTTGTTATTTCGTTAAAGGTAACTCTTACCTGTGAATCAAGAGGAATATCCAGCATTTGAGCCAAATGCCATGAAATAGCCTCACCCTCGCGGTCAGGGTCGGTTGCAAGGTAGACAATTTCACTTTTCTTTGCTTCCTTGCGGAGGGTTTTGATAACATCCTCCTTGCCCTTAATTTCTGCATAGACGGGGGTGAAGTTGTTTTCTATATCCACGCTGAGCTTAGACTCGGGCAAATCCCTAACGTGTCCCATTGAAGCCACAACCTCGTAGCCGTTACCGAGATACTTCTGAATTGTTTTCGCCTTTGAGGGCGACTCCACTATTATAAGCTTTGACATTAAGTCAGCACTCCTTATCATCTATATCCACACGCCGTACACCGCAGCGGTATGTAATGTGTTCATTATTCAAGTGAAACAGAACCCTGCACGGTTTTTACAATGCCGCTAAGCTCCATATCCGTAAGCAGGGTAAGCAGATCGTCAATCCCTATTCCCGTGCGTTCCGCAATGACATCGGGGCGCAGCGGGTCGGGAACGGCATTCAGCGTTTCGGCTACCATTCGTTCCATTTTCAAGAGAGATGAAAAATCACGTTTTTTGGGGGCTTCAACGGCAGCTTCCTTGACCCTTGCCGCCGATTTACGGTGCTTTTTCGGCGCATCGTTCTCATCGGCTTGCGGTGAGGGTATATTGAATCGGTCAAAAGCGCCCTTTTCGTTTTCACGGGGGAGAGGTGTCTTTGTGTAACCGAAGTATTCCCTGTAAACGTCATATGCGCCCATAATAGGCGTTCCGCCGTCACGAATAATACCCACATTTCCCTTATATGCAGGGTCGAAAAGGTCGTGAGGTGTAACGGCGAATATATCCCGTCCATGGGACAGGGCAGCCTCCACAATGCTAAGCGAGCCGCTTTTCTCCGCGGTTTCCACGATACATACGCCCGAGGATGCGGCTGCCATAAGCCTGTTGCGCCTGCCGAAGTTTACATAGGAATTTTTATTTCCGGGCAGATATTCGGATATTACCGCACCTCTTGCAGCGGTTAAATCCTTGAACATCATATATGTTTTGCTGCGATAATCGTCAATTCCCGCAGGAACAAAGCCATACACCCTATATCCCTTTCGCAGGGCGCTGGTCTGAGCCTCCTTTTCAATACCGTCCGAAAAACCGCTTACAATGCTTATGCCGAAGCTCAAAAGGGAATTTGTAAGTCCCACACAGACCTTAAGACTGTACAGGGATGGATTTCTCGTCCCGCATACGGCAATGGTAATTTCATCATCCATATGGGAAATATCTCCTCGGTAAAACAAAACCGTGGGCGGGTTGTATATGGAGGATATTTTTACGGGATAATCGTCATCGTCAATGGTAACGATACGGATTTTGTTTTTCTCGCAGTGCTCCAGCATCTGTTCCGCATCGGAAAGGGAACCTTTTTTACCTTTTGGGCAATTTGCGGATTGAAGCCCGCCAGCTTTGAATTGTCGGTGAGGGATAGGTACATATTTTCCGGTGTATCGAAATTTTTACTCACATCATACAGCATATGTGTGCCCGAACCGAAAACCATTACTGCCCAGACTCTGTAGAGAGTGTTCTTGTCATAAGCCATAGTAAATTCCAGCTTTCCGTAATTATTTACGCATTTCCCACATAATTATTCCCGCAGCCATAGCGGCGTTCAGTGAATTTACTCTGCCGCTCATACGTATGGTCATGGGTACATCGGCAAGAGCGGCAATATCGCTCGGAAGTCCGTTGCCCTCGTTACCTATCATAACCGCACCGCCTGCGGAAAAATCACAATCTGTAAGGCTTTTTGCCTTTTCGTCCACAACGGCGGCATAAACGGTTATTCCCGAATTTTTCAGTGCAGATACGGTTTCGCTTATTTCAGCGATAGCAATATCCATTCGGAAAAGACTTCCCATAGTGGAGCGGACAGTCTTTGGACTGTAAATATCACAGCAGTCGCTGAGGAACACGGCATCTATACCGCATGCCTCGGCGGTCCGCAGCATAGTACCCATATTTCCGGGATCCTGAATATCGCACAGCAGCAAATATCTGCCGCCGCTTTTAATTTTATCATATGCAAAGGATTTGTCAAGTGTTTTGCAGCGACTTATCGCAAAAAAGCCTTGAGGCTTATCCGTATCCGAAAGGAATTTTGCCAATGAATCGGGTATAAGAAACAGCCTTTCATCATCAATGCTTCCGCTGATAAGTGAAAAGAAGTCGGCATATTTTTCCGCAGCGCTTTCGCAGGCGAAGACACAGTAAAGTTCCGTCCCCGCGCTGACCGCATCGGTAATCAGCCTTATGCCCTCCAATACAAACATATTTTCCCGCCTGCGGTATTTTTTATCGGAAGCAAGGCGGCGATACAGCTTTATTTTATCATTTTCGCGGGAGGATATTTGTTTTGGCAAAATTAAACACCTGCTTTCAAAGCCAAAGGGCGGAAATTCGGAAACAGAAATTCGAGGATAAATAACGGAAATCCATTCTCTATCATCCAATCCCCATTCCCCAAAAGCAAAATTCTATTGTCCATTATTCAATCTCTATTATTCAAAATCCCCAAATCAATTCTCTATCATCTAATCTCTATTCTCCAAAAGCCTAAAATCCATTCTCTATCATCCAATCCCCATTCTCCAAAAGCAAAATCTATTGTCCATTATCCAATTTCTATTATTCAAAAGCCTCAAATCAATTCTCTATCATATAATCTCTATTATCCAAAAACCTAAAATCCATTCTCAATCATCCAATCTCCATTCTCCAAAAGCAAAAGGCTGTTTCACAATCGGCAATGACCCCTTGTGAAACAACCGTGAAAATCTTTATCAAAGAGCAGCTTTTGCCTTTTTGGTAAGAGCGGTGAAGCCTGCTGCATCATTTATGGCGATCTCGGAAAGCATCTTTCTGTTAAGGGTGATGCCAGCCTTTTTCAGACCGTTCATAAATGTGGAATAGTTCATACCGTTGAGCTTGCAAGCTGCGGAAATTCTTGTGATCCAAAGTCTTCTGAAATCACGCTTCTTAAGGCGTCTGCCCACATAAGCGTAGTTGCCGGACTTCATAACGGCTTCTTTAGCCATCTTAAAGTGCTTGGACTTAGCGCCCCAATAGCCCTTTGCCAGCTTTAAAGTTTTATTTCTTCTCTTACGAGTAGCCATTGCTCCCTTTACACGAGCCATATTATTATACCTCCATCAATAAATAGTAGTCAAAAATGCCTGCTCCTTACTTGTAAGGCATAAGGCGCTTCAGATTAGCAGCATCGGCAGGGGAAGAAATACCCATATTGCGGGCGATTCTCTTTCTCTTGTGATCCTTCTGTGTAAGTCTGTGTCTTTTGTTTGTTTTCTGGTACTTTACAAGGCCGGAGCCTGTAACCTTAAAACGCTTTTTGGCACCGGAATGTGTCTTTTGCTTTGGCATAAATATATCCTCCTTGAAAATAAATTGTTATTTGCTCTGTTTCGGAACAATGAACATTACAAGAGCCTTGCCCTCCATCTTAGCAGGCTTTTCAACCGTGCCGTATTCGGAGCAGGCATCCTTGAATTTTTCGAGAAGCTCCTCACCGAGCTGCGGATGAGCAATAGCACGTTTGCGGAAACGAACCAAAACCTTTATCTTGTCACCGCCCTTGAGAAACTTATTTGCCTGAGCAGCCTTAGTTTCAAAATCATGGGTGTCAATTGCGGAAAACATTCTGATTTCCTTAATTTCAACGACCTTTTGGTTTTTCCTGGCTTCCTTTTCACGTTTAACCTGTTCAAAGCAATACTTGCCGTAATCGATTATCTTGCATACGGGCGGAGTTGCCTGAGGAGCTATCTTTACCAGATCCAGTTCCTTTTCGTTGGCAATTCTCTGTGCCTCTCTTGCGGACATAACTCCCAACTGACTTCCATCGGGACCGATTACGCGTATTTCCTTGTCGCGGATTTCCTCGTTAATTTGAAGATTCTTGCTATCCTTGTTTGCTATGGCGAGCACCCCCACTAAATAAAATTATTAACCGAAACAAAAAACGGCAGAGCAAAAGCTCCGCCGGAAATTTCAAGACAAACCGCACCGCGCAAAAGAAAATCGTGCGGCAGGAAAATCGGAAATATTGACCGTATTCGCTTTGCGATACGGTGAGAACGGACGCTCTGCTTTATTTTTGATATGGCGCAACACGCACCAACAGGAATAATTATACACCTTTTTTTCTGTTTGTCAAGGGCTTTTTCAAATTTTTTTGAAAAAGCAAGGAAAAATCGTCATTCCTCACCATCGGAAGAGGAGGATGAATTATTTCCCACCAGTGTCTGATACGCTTCATTGTCAAAGTAGGAGTCAAGCTCATCCTTGGCTATGGAATAGCCTGAGGAGGTCTTAATGTATTCGTCAATATCGCCTTTAGCTATTGCGGCGGTAATATCGTCTACGGTCAGGTTAAGATAATCAGCCGCTTCATCCGCCGTGAAATAATTCTTTTCCGCGGTGCTTTTGACGGTAATGGTTGACGGGGACGAATAGCTGGAGCTGAAGGTTTGCTCCGTAACGGCTGTGGTAAGCTTATTTACAGCGCCCCTTATCATTCCTGCGGCTATGATAAGGCATATCCCGAAAATAACTGCGGAAAGCAGGGTAATCATCTGTGGATTTGCGGGCTTTCTGGGTGCGGCAGAGGATCTGCTCTGTGGTCTTTGAGACTGCTCAGAGCCGGGACGGCGGTTAGGATTATAGGTGTTGTTATCAGACACGATATTACCTCCTGTTATATATTGGCAGGGATTTCTTTGCCAAGGGCAAACGAATATATAAATGCTTCCTTTACGGGCATATCAAGTATAATCGAAAACGCCCTTGCATACAAAAGCAGTTGATTTTTATACCGTTCCATCAGTATATTACCGGAGACATTTCTGTCGGTTTTGTAGTCCACAAGCACCCAACCGTCCGATTCTCTGAAAAGACAATCCACTACGCCTTGAAGCATTCCCATACTACCATTATAAACCGTAAAAGCCTTATCGTCAAGCATTAAATCAGTAATTTTTACAAGAAATTTTTTTTCACGGAGAATTTCGGCGGAATTAGCCATCCTTTGCCATAAATCTGTGGCGAAAAAGGGCTCGATTACTTCGGGCACGGCGCATTTTGCCTGTTCGGGGGTAATAATGCCCCTTTGTCCAAGCTCACGGGCGTGAAGCGCTATCCTTTCACGGATATTCGGCGCGTCAGCTACCGACATAAGATCCGCAAATTGCATAAATGCATGAACGGCAGTACCCACCTCTGCCGCAGACATTCCCTTGGGTATGGCGAGATAGTAATTCCTGCCCCTTGGCGCAGGAGGAGCGTTTTCATCGGCAACAACGTATTTTTCGGCTATTTCCGAAACAGATAGCTTTGCGGGTGTCTGTGAAAGCTCAAGCGGGTAATTTTTTCCATATGCCAGCTTTTTCTCGAAAAGCAGTGCCGTTTCTTCGTCCGCTGTGGGCAGGGGAGTGCCATTGTCGGTATTCGCAGGCGCTTCCGCCGCTCTTTCATCCGCCGCGGGCATCGTGGGATATGTCATTCTCACCTTATGTTCACCTAAGTGAAGGTATATGTTCCCCTTGTCGTCGCACGCCTTTACATACCTTGACAGGGCGCAAGTGATCCAGTCTGCCATTGAATTTGCATTTTCGGCGGAATAGGCAGAGGAGATATTATCACCCTTTCCGAACGCATCGATAGTGCTTCCCTCCTCACAGGCGAGGGAAACAAAAAGCTGATTTTTCGCTCTTGTCATTGCAACGTACAGCAGCATCATTTCCTCATTGATGTTGCTGCTGCGCTTTACGGACTTCATTATCTTACGCGGGAATGAATCATAGGTGGTGAAACGCTTGCTGTCGGAGATATTAAAGGCTGCTCCGTATTCTGCGCTGAATATAAGCGGGGCGCGCTGATCCATTCCGGAAAATTCCGTATTAAGTCGGCACAGGAATACATAAGGGTATTCCAGACCCTTTGAAGAATGAATGGTCTTGATTGTGACGCTTTCTCCCCCACCGCTGTCGGGGGTTGCTCCGGAAAGCTCTTCACCCTTTTCCCGCATTATATTTATCTGACGGATAAATCCCGATAGTCCCTGTCCGCTTCCGCCGCTGCTGTCGTATTGTGCTGCGGTTTTTGCCAGAAGCAGCAGATTTGCCTTGCGAAGTGCGCCGTCAGGATAAACAGAAACTATCTGTAAAAAGTCGGTGCGATCGTATATGTATCTTACAAGCTGTTCCGTTGTACCTTGTGCCGCAAAGCCGCGTATATCCTCAAATGTGCGGCAGAAGCCCTTTGCCTTTTCACGCAGTTCCTCCGATACGTCGGCTTCATCGAGGGCACATTCTCTTATTTTTGCATAAAGGGAGCTGCCTGTCATGTAAGCCGCCTCGGTCATATTTTCTGCGGTAAACATGAACATATCCGACATAAGCGCCGCCGCCATGGGTATATCCGATGAGGCGTTGTCTACGGCACGCAAAAGGTTTATAAGTGCCGAAGCTTCCCGTGTGTCCAAGAGATTTTCGGATGAATCACAGCAGGCTGATATTCCCGAATCGGTAAGCGCCGCCGCAAATACGGACATATATCTTCTTCCTCTGAAAAGCAGGCATATATCGGATGCTTTCACATCGGGGTTTTCCGCAAGCAGCTTTTTTATCCGAGCCGCAACGGCTTTTGCCTCAAGCTGAGCGCCCTTGTCCTCCGAACCCTTTTCATATTCGGTAATGATAAGCTCCGTGTCAAAGTCACCCTCGATAGCAGAGCCTTTAACCAGCCTGTGGGATTTATCGTAGACAAGTCCCCCCACATTCGGGGACATAACCGCACTGAACACATCATTGACAAAATCTATTACGCCGATACTGCTGCGGAAGTTCTTATTCAGCAGCACACATCGGTTCTGTCCGTCCTTTGCCTCATCGCAGGGCACGGAGCTTGCAAGCCTGTCAAGGAAAATATCAGGCTCGGCATTTCTGAAACGGTAAATGGACTGCTTTACATCTCCCACCGCAAAAAGATTTGTGCCGGGATTATCCGCCGAACCGTTCTTTGACAGCAGATTGAATATCAGTGACTGTATTCTGTTGGAGTCTTGAAACTCATCTATCATGATTATATCGTAGTATTCCGAAAGCTCCTTGGCAAGGGGAGTTCTCACTATTTTATCGCCGCTTTTCTCGCAGAGAAGCTCCACCGCAAGCCTTTCTCCGTCCGAAAATACCAGCACGTTCTTTTCCGCCTTTAGCTCGGCAACCTTTTTGTCCAGATCCTTCATAAATCCCGAAAGCAGTTGGCAGTATTTGGCGTGAATTTCCATATCCGTCCGTATATCATCGGGGTTTGCAAAGAGAGGAGAGCAGACGGCGTTTTTCGGGATAGATTTAGCGCCCCCCGCAATTATGCTTTTATAAAGATTTCTCATCAGCTTGCATTGTTCCCGTATATCCTCCGACTTTATCTTGGTTGCAGTGAATGTGCCAAAGGTTTTATCACCGTTTTCATTGATAAAAACAGGTGTGCGGTGACCAATCTCGGGATTAGCCATGACCTTTTCCAGATATTTAATGACAAAGGTCACCTCGTCACGCATTTTCGTGTAAGGGTTAGGCTCCTTTGCGCCCGTGTATTCCGGCGCCATATATCTGTCAATAAGCGCCGCAAATTCATCCGCCGCCTTTGCTGCGGTTTCAAGCTGCCTGCAAAGCTCCTCGCAGTAGAATTTGTATAAGGGATGTTCCTTGTAATTCCCCGAATACATCTGCGCCGCATTATCCAAATACTCCTCGCAAAAGGGTTGTGACAGCAGCTTGTCCCTAAGCTCCGCCGCCACCGCGGCAAAGCGTCTTACACTGCGCTGATTTGGGGAAAAGAAGTCGATAAGCGCCGTAATTTCCGCATTTTTGGGGTGGCTCGGCGCAAGCTGCTCCTCGATAAGCTCGTCAAGAGCCTTTTGTACAAGAATGTCCTCCTCACCTTGGTCGGCAATTCTGAATCCCGGATCTACGCTTACACTGCCGATATTATCCCGAATAAGGTCAAAGCAAAAGGCACTTATTGTGGAAATTTTCGCCTTTGGAAGAAGCTCCAGCTGTCCCGCTATATATTGGTTTTCGGGATCGTTTTCCAGCTCTGCGCTTAGTGCATCGCTTAAACGCTGTTTCATCTGTGCCGCGGCATCGTTGGTGAATGTTACCACGATTATTCTGTCGGCGGATATGGGAGTTTCGGTGTCGGTAAGTATCCTTTTCAGCTTTTCTATAAGAACGGCTGTTTTTCCGCTTCCCGCGGCAGCGGAAACTATAACGGCACCTCCCGCCGCGTTTATTGCCGAAAGCTGTTCATCAGTCCATTGGGGCATGATTATTCCTCCTCGCCGAATATTTCGGAGATAATTTTATTTTCGTTTTCTTTATCGGGCGTATAGGTTTCATATTCGCCGCCGAATGAGCATATCTGCGCAAAGCTGCAATATTTGCATGGCTCGGTGCATATTCCGCTGTCCGAAAGGGGGATTGCGGGTATATTTCCCTCAAAAATATTTTTTCCCATATCCTTTAGCATTTCTATGGAGTATTTGCGGAGTCCCTCCTCAATGCGGCTGTTCATGAATATGCTTTTCTTGTCAACCTCGGGTACGGGTACAAATTTTCCTGCCATGTCATGCTCCATTGCCTTGATTATTTTCGGGTCATCGCTTATTGCGCCGAACATTTTCAGTGAATCAGATTTGTACTTTACAAGCTCCTCATCCTCAACAGAGCGCTTTTTCAGCTGATCGGGAAGATCTATGTGGTAATAAAGCACACCTGCGGGAGTGCTGTCCTTGTATTTTCCCGCTGTTTTGTCCGTAAGCACAAAGAGATACATAAACATCTGCATATTTATGCCGAATGCCAGCTGACGCATATTAAGCTCCTTGCGGCCTGTTTTATAGTCCAGTACACGGATATAGCTGCCGTCCTCGCTGTTGTAAATATCCACGCGATCCGCCGTTCCGCAGAAGCTTACCTTGTGTATGTCGTCGATATCTATAAGCACGGGTGTACCGCCGTCATTGCCGACCTTTGACGGGTCATAGCGCCGAACACCCACCGATGCTTCAAATTCCGTTGGAACAAAGTCGGATTGGGAAAATTCATCCTGCATATTCAGCAGTACGTCCAAAAGCGTTCTTCTCAGTAGATCCAGGAAAAAGTCAAAGCTGTTTTTCTTGGCAAATCTTCCTGCAAGCTCCCTTTCTATGTATTCATCGGAAAACAGGGCAATATCATTTTCAAGGGCTTCGCGCGAGAGATTAATAAATTTCCTCGTATCTCCGTCAATGTACTTTTTCAGCATGGCGCAAAGTACATAGTGAGCCACATTTCCGTATTCTGCCGCATTAAGCTCCTTTTTTTCATTGGGGCGCAGATGCAGTACGTTTTTGCAGTAATACATGAATGGGCATTTGCGGTAATCCTCGAAGGCGGAGGGAGATACTTGGAGCGCATTGCCGCAGATACGTTCTATGCAGGAGGTGTTGCGCACGGTATGAAGCTGTCGGATAAGTCCCGAATCCTTTAGTGTGTCAAGGTATTCAAAGCGTTTGCGGTAAACATCATTCCTTTCCAGAACGCCTCTTACGGCAAGATATTCGGGGGTGGGGTTTACCGAAATACAGCGCACGGCGGCACTGTAAGCGGATTCCTCCGTTGCACAGTAGAAAAGCAGAGGCAGATCCTCCGTGGAAATCCGCCGTGCTTCCGGAAGCATTGCAGATATTTTCTGTACAAGTGAGGCTTTGTAGAGGGGCTTTTCCGCAAAATCGGTCATAGGGGAAACAATATACACCATATCCGAGGAACAGGTAATAGCTTTAAATGCGGCAAAGCGTTCCTCGGCTAAGCGGCTCAGTGCGCTTGAAAACAGATTAAGACCGTTGCTGCTTAGAAATTCCGCTTCGCGTCCCGTAAAGCTGCTTTCCTTTACATCCGTAAAGGGCAGCATACCCTCCTGTGCATCTATGACAAAAACGACCCTTGCACCCGAAAGCCTTGCGGTTTTCAACTGCTGTGCCGATACGGCGTCAAGGGTTTGAGGGGGGACGGAAAGGGTTATTTCATCGGCGGCAAGCCGAAGTATTTCCCTGAAATCGGCAGGGGAAATATCCCGACCCGCAAGGATATGCTCCAGCGAGGATAATATGCCGTTCAGATCGGCAATTATGCGCCGATTTTCCCGCAGCTCCGCGGACATTTCTTCAAATGGAGAGCCATCGTTTTCCGAGGAAAAAAGCTGTATGTCAAGCCGTCTTTGTACCCCTGTATTTTCGATAAGCTCCCGCAGTGCGGCACATATTTCATCACCGCTTTTTGCCTGCTTCAGCTTTTCCGAAAGGGCTTTTATCGGTGCAAGTGCTTTGTCTTTTAACTCATTGGCGCGGATAAATTCCTGCCTCATGGAGGCCTTTTCCTCGGGAAAATCCGTGGGGAAATCACTGTCCCAGAGTTCACCGTCTATATCCCATTTGTAGCAGAAGTTCTCCAGCTCCGCCGTTTCCTCGGCAGTGATATCGGGTATTCCTGTTTTCAGACAGCGCAGCAGAGTTTCCGTGGATATCTTATCACTTGAGGCAAGCTGCATGGCGGCAACGGTATACATAATAAGGGGTTTGTGGGCGGCTGTGGGCTTTTTGTCGGAGTAAAAGGGTATCTGAAAGCGTGCAAGCGCCGATTCAAGCACAGAAAGGGTTTCATCCATATTTCTGCTGAGTATGGCAATATCGCTGAAATGCAGTCCCATATCGGTTTCACAGACAAGGCGCCTTATTTCCGCACAAATATACTCGCATTGGGCATAAGGGTCGGGTGCGGTAACAAGGGTAACGCAGTCGGCATTGCCGTCATATACCTTTACCTTGGCACGCATAAGATTATCCGCCAGATGAATGAGGGCAGGGGAGGAAAAGCGGAGGTATTCCGTAAATTTTCGCTTCACGCATTTTTTACCGTAATGTTGGGCTGCGTGTTCAACGGATGACGCCGTGGCACCTACCGATTTGTAGGGTTCCGTAACCGTGCTGTAAAGATCATCGGAGGTAAGCGAGAACACCGTTTCCTCACTTTGTGAAATAATTGCTTCAACTATGCTGTACTGATCCCCGGTAAAGCTTTCAAACTCGTCAAAGTAAACGTACATTCCCTTGAAAAATCCGTGCCGCTGTGCAGCCTCTGCGGCGGCGTATGTATCCAGCATACCGTCACGAAGATTGTGATTTTCTATCAGGGTAATGTATTCGGTGTAAATGCTCCATAAATCCGTAAGCTTGTCCCTCATTCCCTCGGGAGCGGTGGGGAGAACGTTTCCCAGCAGCTCGGGGGTAATGCCGCTGCAAATAAGCTCCGCCACGGCGGACAGGGCGGTATTTACGAATGTGGGACGCTTAGCCTGGCGGCGATAATAGGTAAGCTGACCGCCATCGGAAAGCTTTTTCAGCGCGGTGTACATAAGCGCATTTTTCATAGTGCTGTCGGCTGCGGCGGGAGAAAGGGTATCATTACATTCATCGAAAATACGCTTGTTAAGCCGCGACAGGGAAAGAACCTCCGCAGAACCGTTATTAAAAAGCCTGCAGCCCATTCGGTCACAGAGCATACGTTCATATTCAAAGGTAAATTGTTCGGGTACGATAACAAGAGTGGGCTGTCCCGCAACGGCTCTTTCGGTTACTGCGTCCATGACAGCGGTGGTTTTTCCCGTTCCTGAAGCCCCGTAGTAAATAGTTACCATATAAATACCCCCAAAATTTATTGTAAAGGCTTGATTATTTTGTTGTAATATGCTATTATTATATCACAGTATTTCACCATTTTCAAGGGAAACCTTTGGTTGGGTACAATTTTGGTGTGCTGCAAAAAACGGAGGTAAATTAAATGATTTACAATTACATAACCGCTCTTGTACAGTACGGACTGGAGCATGGTCTTATTACGGAGGAGGACAGGTGTTTTGCGGTAAATTCATTGCTGAAATCACTTCGCCTTGATGATTACGAGGAAGCCTTCGGTGTGTCGGGTGCGTCCTTGGAGGATATACTTGGTGCGCTCTGTGACTATGCCTGCGAAAAAGGAATTATCGAGGACAGCATAGTTTACCGTGATCTGTTCGATACGGAGCTTATGGGCTGTCTTACCCCTCGTCCATCCCAGGTATCGGCGGCTTTTTGGCAGGATTATGGGGTGTCTGCGGAGCTGGCTACGGACAACTATTACCGTTTCAGCGGTGATACCAACTATATTCGCCGTGATAGGGTGAGCAGGGATATTAAGTGGAAAACCGAAACGGAATACGGTCTTTTGGATATAACCATCAACCTTTCAAAGCCCGAAAAAGACCCCAAGGCTATAGCTGCGGCAAAGCTTGCCAAGCAAAGCAGCTACCCCAAATGCCAGCTGTGCATGGAAAATGTGGGATATGCGGGAAGAGTCAATCACCCCGCAAGAGAAAACCACAGGATAATTACAGTGGATATCTGCGGCGGACAATGGGGATTTCAGTATTCACCCTACGTTTACTACAATGAGCATTGCATAGTATTTAACTATGAGCATACGCCTATGGTGATAGATAAAAGCGCATTTGACAAGCTTTTTGACTTTGTACGGCAGTTTCCCCACTACTTTGTGGGATCTAATGCGGATTTGCCCATAGTGGGAGGATCTATTCTCAGTCACGAGCATTTCCAAGGGGGAAGATACGATTTCACAATGGCAAAAGCGCCTATCGAGAAAAATTACACTGTCAAGGGCTATGACGATGTCCTTGTGGGCAGGGTAAAGTGGCCTATGTCCGTTATCCGCCTTTCAGGGGAGAATACCGACAGGATTACGGAGCTTGCCGCCGTAATACTGGAAAAATGGCGTGGCTACACGGACGAGAATGCGTTTATATTCGCCGAAACTGAGGGAGAGCCCCATAATACCATTACCCCTATAGCGCGGAAAAACGGCAGAATATACGAGCTGGATTTGGTGCTGAGAAACAACATAACCACGGCGGAGCATCCCCTCGGCGTATATCACCCCCATGCAGAGCTGCACCATATAAAAAAGGAAAATATAGGACTTATTGAGGCTATGGGACTGGCTGTGCTTCCCTCACGCTTAAAGGGTGAGATGGAGCGCCTTGCACAGGTTCTTGTAAATGACGGTATAGGTGCTGTACGCAGTGACCCGATTCTTGAAAAGCACGCAGATTGGGCGGAGGAGTTTGCTTCCCGTACAGAAATTACTTCGGATAATGTGCTTGATGTTATCCGCAATGAAATAGGCAAGGTATTTATGCAGGTTCTGGAACACGCAGGCGTCTACAAGAGAAACTCGGAGGGAATGGCTGCATTTGACAGGTTTGTTGATACGCTTAATTAACCCGCAAAGCAATGATAAAAAATCCGCAGATTGTCTTTTAACGACAGTCTGCGGTATTTTTGCTTTATTTTGAAAATGGTATTTTATCCTACAAGGCTTTTAAGCTTCTTCTCAAGCTCTTCCTTAATTACCTTTGGTGTAGCGGAACCTCTAAGTGCCTTGGAGCATTGTCCCATAAGGAATCCGAATACCTTAACATCTCCGCTGACATACTGATTTACAGCCTTTTCGTTGGCGGCAATTACCTCGTCGATAGCCTCAAGAACCTTGCCCGTATCTGTGACAATGAGCATACCTCTTGCCTTGGCGATCTCCTCGGGAGAGCCGCCCTTTTCGGACATTTCACGGAAGATTTCCTTTGCATCGCCCTTGCTTACCTTTTCGGTGTCCGCCATTTCTATTACCTTTGCAAATTCCTCGGCGGTGAAATTCAGCTTTTCAAGGTCAATCTCGCCCAAATTAATGCGGCGCATAAGCTCGCCTATAACGAAGTTTGCAACAGACTTGGGGTTGTTGTATACCTTAAGCGTGTCGTCAAAAAGGTCGGAAAGGCGTTTTGAGTTGACGATTATCTTTGCATCCTTCTCCTGAATACCTGCGGAAATGTAGCGCTCCAGTCTTTGGTAAGGCATTTCGGGGAGAGAGCCTTTGATTCTTGCAAGATCCTCATCGGTAAAGTTTACCTGTAGAATATCGGGATCGGGGAAATACTTGTAATCGTGGGCGTCCTCTTTACTTCTCATAGTTCTGGTTTCGCCCTTGTTATCATCGTAACGTCTTGTTTCCTGGACGACACGCTCGCCCCTGTCAAGCAGTCTTGACTGGCGCTTAATTTCAAATTCAATGGTTCTGTAAATGGACTTGAGGGAATTAAGGTTCTTGATTTCCGCTCTTGTGCCGAACTCGGTATCGGTGGGCTTCATCAGGGAAATATTTACATCACAGCGGATAGAGCCTTGTTCCATCTTACAGTCGGAAACCCCCACATATTGCAGCAGCAGTGCAATCTTCTCCACAAAGCACCGTGCCTCCTCGGCGGAGCCAATATCCGGCTCGGTAACTATCTCAATAAGAGGAATACCGCAGCGGTTATAGTCCGCAAGGGAAACGCCGTTTAAATCGTCATGAATAAGCTTTCCTGCGTCCTCCTCCAAGTGAATACGGTTAATTCTTATATTTTTGGACTTCTTTACGCCGTCCTCCTCATACTCGATAGGTACGAGACCGTTTATGCAAAGGGGCAGATTGAGCTGTGAAATTTGGTACGCCTTTGGCAGATCGGGGTAAAAATAGTTTTTTCTGTCAAATACGGAAAATTTGTTAATGGAGCAGCCCAGCGCATAGCCTGCCTTTACCGCATATTCAACGGCGGTTTGGTTGATAATGGGCAGTGTTCCGGGCATACCGGAGCAAACGGGGCAGCAGCGGCTGTTCTTATCGCCGCCGAATTCAGCGGAGCAGGTACAGAAAACCTTTGATTTTGTAAGCAGCTCCGAGTGTATTTCAAGTCCTATTACGGGAATATATGATGACATAACCGAAAACCTCCCTTATATCTTAGGCTCTGTGCGGGTAAACGTCTTTTCAAAGGCATCAGCCGCACCGATAACCGTAGCTTCGTCCCACATTTTGCCGATAAGCGACATACCGATAGGCATACCGTCCCCATTGTAGCCGCAGGTTGTGGAAATAGCGGGGAGAGATGCGATGTTTACCGTTACGGTGCATATATCCGCCTGATACATCTTTGCGGGATCGTCAATATTTTCGTTTATGCCGTAAGCCACTGTGGGAGCGGTGGGAGTAAGCACCAAATCGCACTTTTCAAATATCTGTGTGTATTCCTCGCGGATTTTCTGTTTAAGCGCCATAGCCTTGCCGTAGTACGCATCGTAATATCCCGAGCAGAGGGCGTAGTTGCCAAGCAGAATACGGCGCTTTACCTCGTCACCGAAGCCCTCGCTTCTGGATGCGATAATAAGGTCATTGTAATTGCCGGAAACATCGGAGCGATGACCGTACTTTATTCCGTCATATCTGGAAAGATTGGAGGACGCTTCGGCGGAGGAAATAAGGTAGTATGCGGCAACGGCGTATTTCAGCGAGGGCATACTGCAATCTATTATTTCCGCACCCATATCCTTGTATTTTTGAGCGGCAGAGAGAACGGCGGTCTTTACATCGTCATCTATGCCCTGTGCGTAAAATTCTGCAGGGAGGGCGATTTTAACGCCCTTCATATCCATGCCTATTTTTGCGGTATAGTCATCTACAGGCAGCTTGGAAACGGTGCCGTCATGGTAATCGTAGCCCGCAATTGCATTGAGAATAGTACCGCAGTCCTCGGCGCATTTTGCTATAGGACCTATTTGGTCAAGGGAGCTTGCAAAAGCCACAAGACCGTAACGGGAAACTCTTCCGTAGGTGGGTTTAAGTCCTGTTACACCGCAGAATGAGGAGGGCTGTCTTATAGAGCCGCCTGTGTCCGAGCCGATAGCGGCGGTACAGAGATTTGCGCTTACAGCTGCAGCCGAGCCGCCCGATGAACCGCCGGGCACTCTTTCCGTGTTGTAGGGGTTGCGTGTTTTCTTAAATGCGGAGGTCTGGGTTGAACCGCCCATAGCAAATTCGTCCATAGAGGTTTTGCCCAGAATAACGATGTTTTCGGCATTCAGCTTTTCCATAACGGTAGCGTTATAGGGCGGAATGAAATTTTCCAGCATTCTTGAAGCACAGGTTGTTTTTATGCCGTCGGTGCAGATATTATCCTTAATTGCAAGGGGAATACCGCAAAGGGGAGTGCTTTCGCCTGCATCTATTTTCTTTTGCGCAGCCTCGGCAGTCTTAGCCGCAGCTTCGGGGGTAACGGCTATATAGCTTTTAACGGAGGGCTCCTTTTCCGCAATTCTCACAAGGTAAGAGTTGGCAAGCTCCGCCGCGGAAATTTCCTTTGAATCCAGCATTTTGTGCTGTTCTTTTATAGTGAGTGAAGTAACGTCCATATTTTTATCAGCTCCTTTTATTCTACTACCTTAGGTACAACGAAGCAGCTTTCGCTGTTTACCGCATTCATAAGCAGCTTGTCCGTTGGAAGCGACGGCATAGCCTCGTCCTTGCGGAGATCCTTGAGATAGACGTTGTGATTATCCTTTAGGGGATCATAGGTGATGTCTATTTCCTTAATGGTGTCCATAATTTCAATAATGCTCGTCATATCCTTAACAGCCTGTTCAAGCTCTTCATCGGTAAAGCTGAGCTTACCCAGCTTTGCAAGATACTTGACCATTTCCAAATCCATAAAATCTACCTCGTTTCACGAAAAATAATACTCATCGGCAGGTATAGCGATGAAATCTCCTTAACAGTATACCACAGCTTGAAGGATTTTTCAAGAGTTTAACGAAAAAAACAGCGTTTTCCGATTAAAAACGCTGTGAAACCGATATATTTCAAGGAATTTTAAGCGGTCAAAGCCCCATTGCCCTTTTAATCAAGGCATTACTCCCGAATACTCCCGTATTTGTCCTCGCTTAGCCTTACATATTCCCTGACCCTGTCAAGGCTTTTGTTCAGTGAAATAAGGTCTATTTCGCCGCTTGGGAGAAATGAAGTTGCCTCTATTGTATAATCGCCTGTGTAATCAAATTGGGTAAGATTTTCAAAAAATGCGGTGAAATCAATATGTCCCTCGCCGATTTGCGGGGTTTTCAGACTGCTCCAGTCCATATAACCGCCGTCGTAATCGTTTATATGCATATGCTTAATATGTCTTTCATCCCACAGCCAGCGGTTTTCATCGCTGAAAGCATCGGACAGCTCGTTGTGAAATTCAGCCATTTTTGTATCAAAGGTAAACGGTATTTGAGGATATTCCTCATGAAGCAGCCTAAGGTTTGACATGGGGGAATGTACATTGCATACAACATTTTCCACAGTCAGAGTTTCGCCGCAGTCCTCGGCGATTTTCCAAAGCTTCGGGTAAGCCTCAACGCACTTGTCCATATGGGAATCGGAGATAAGTCCGTTCCAAAGGTGCAGCACAAGAGTTTTTGCACCCAGTGCGGCAGCGGCACGGCAGTTTGTTTCAAAAAGCGCAAGCCCCTGCTTATCATCACCCTGTGAAATAAGCTCCCCTATTTTCTTATCGCAGTGAACGACACGAAAGGGAATACCGCTGTCAGCCAGCTCGGCGGTAATGCTGTCAAGGCTGTCGTACCATGTATCATATATCATAAATTCAAAGCCATCGCAGTGAATATAGGGGGCATATTCTGTTATTATCCTGTGATTTCTTCCGTTTGGTCTGCCCACAAGACAGCCGGTGGAGCATAATATTTCGTGCAACTCTGTTCACCATCCTCCCGAAAATGTGTTTTCATTATAACATTCTTTAAAATGCTTGTCAAGGGTAATGCTGATACAGTGGCATAATTTGAGAATTGCCTTTTAGCGATTGTCAATTGTTAAATTTGCATAAATATTCTGTGCCAAATATCGTATTAATTGAAAATTATTTTAATTTAGCTTGAAATAGTCTGAAATTAGTGCTATACTTAGTGTGGATAGATATTATCCTTTATCGGTCGAGCTATCTTCATATACCTTAACCATTGGTAAAGACGGGTGATTAACGAATGGGCATGAATGAAATCATTGAAAAATGTACAGGCAGATTAGAATGTACTTTTGTGAGCAGCCTTAACAGTGATGAGTATTATATAGCACATACCGACGCAGTGGGCGGTTTTCTGTCCGAAGATAAGGAACCGTTGTCACAGATTGTTTTCGCCAAAAATATTATCGATGATGACAGGGCAATGGCGGCTGCCTTTTGCAGAGAGCTTATTTCCCTGAAAGAGCCGGTGTCTGACGATTTTGCCCTTAGGGAAAACAGATACAAGATTGAGTTCAGAATTATCCTCGATGATATGGTAAGATGGGTTCGCCTTACCTGTATGGTTTATTGCGGCGATGACAATAATCCCGAAAGCATAGTGGGCAGAATGCACTTTATGACTCCCTCAGAAATTATGAAGGTAAGGGCGCTGCAAATTCACGGAGTAGGCAAAAGTCAAGCCGATTACCTTGAGGATATCAGAGCGCTTATAGATTCATGCGGCGCTCAAAGAGTTGTACTCGTACAGTTTGATATAGTTAATTTCAAGTATATTAATACTCAATATTCCGAAAAAGAGGGAAATGAAGTTCTGGACTATGTTTCCCGCAAGCTGGACGAGATGTGCGGGGATAGCTGTGTGCATTTCCGTATGTCGGCGGATATATTCCTTGTGGCAGCGGTATTTAACGGTATGTCCGATGTTGAGCGCATTGTTTATAACATAGAAAACGATATAAGCGAATGTGACGGTATACGGCTGAGATATGCTTTCGGTGTCTATATTGCCGAGGATAAATCCGTATCCGTAAGGACGATGTGCGACTGTGCATCTATGGCAAGATAAAGCATAAAGGGAAATGCCCTTCAGAATGTGGGATATTTCTCGGAGAGCCTTTTTGAAAGCGTCAATATGCGTCATATGGTGGAGGAGAGAATGGAGTACGCCCTTGAAGCGGGGGAGTTTACCGTATATCTCCAACCCAAGTACAGCATAGCTACCGAGGAAATAGTTGGTGCAGAGGCACTTGTACGTTGGATTCATCCCGAAAAGGACATTATTTCTCCCGGCGATTTTGTCCCCATATTCGAGCAGAACGGTTTTATTATAAAGCCTGATGAATTTGTCTGGGAGAGAGTTTGCAGTCTGCTGCGCAAATGGATAGATTTCGGCTTATCTCCCATACCTGTGTCCGTGAATGTGTCGAGGATACACCTTAAAAACAACAGGTTTATAGCTACCTTTGACAGGCTTATCGAGAAGTACGGACTTGACAAGCGCCTGCTTGAAATAGAGATAACCGAAACCATTGACAATATCAATGCGGAAAATATGATAAAGAGCCTTAAGGAGCGCGGCTATATGCTGCTTATGGACGATTTCGGCTCCGGATATTCCACACTGAATATGCTCAAGAGCACGCCCTTTGACATCATCAAAATCGATAAGGAGTTCCTCAACGAGTTTATGCTTTCCGACAGAGGAAAGAAGATTATTTCTCACACAATATCCATGTCCAAGGATATCGGACTGGGACTTGTGGCAGAGGGTGTGGAAACTAAGGAGCAGGCTGATTTCCTTTGCAGCTGCAGCTGTAATGTGGCTCAAGGCTTTTACTATTCAAGGCCTATTGATATAGATGCTTTTGAAAAGATGGTTTTCCCGCCTATGGAGGCATAACGGCAGGTACGCCGCCCAAATAAATACAAATATAGCTGCACCCTCGCCATATGCGGGAGTGCAGCCCTTTCTATATCTTGAAATCAGGTATACAGTGTCATAAATATGTGTTTTCTTCCGCTGTGCCCTTTGTGACATAGGGTTGAATTGTGAGAAATATGACCGTTAAGCTGAAAATCGGAATTGTCTGTCGGACTTTCTGCTTCTGATATGCTGTCTGACAGCAGAGCAAAAGCTATGAACATGATTTTAGTGGTGGTATAGTCTTTCATATCTGACATCCTTTCTATCAACTTTTAAGGCGGGGAGCTTCTATAATCCATATTATAAACATCTTTTCTTAAAAAAGTCTTGAAGCGCATATGAAATATAGCTATTTTCACTAAAAAATCACCGTTTCATCAGGGAGTATTGCCAATAATTTGCACAGTAAATATACGCTTGTGAAATTAAATAATAATTCTATTTTACCATTTGAAAAATTACAACAAAACAACAAAAATTTATGAAAAAGCATCAAAAATACTTGAAAATCCTTGTTTATTGTGCTATAATGCCGTTTGGTAAAAAAATAGGTTGTTATGTTTTTTTGGAGGAGAGAATCTTTTTTATGGATTATACATATCTTATGTCAATTGTGCTTATTTTGCTGGGCACAAAGGTTTTAGGGCTTTTTTTCCAAAGTGGTAAAGCTGCCGCAGGTTGTTGGCGCGCTTATTGCCGGAGTTGTTTTGGGACCTGCCTGCTTGGGCTGGGTTCAGAACACTGAAATGCTTTCAAATCTGTCCGAAATAGGCGTTATCGTGCTTATGTTCACCGCAGGCTTGGGTACGGATATAAGCGAGCTGCGCAGGTGCGGTAAAGCTACCTTTGTGATAGCTCTAATCGGGGTAATAGTCCCTCTGCTTGGCGGATTTGCGGTGGCATACTTTTACAATGACAGTTCGCTTGACAATTTCATGCTGCAAAATATCTTTATCGGCATAATCCTTACCGCAACCTCCGTAAGCATTACCGTTGAAACCCTCAAGGAGATGGGTAAGCTTAATACCCCTGCGGGAAATGCTATACTGGGTGCTGCGATTATCGATGATATACTGGGTATTATCTGTCTTACGCTGGTTATAAGCCTTGGCAGCGGCGGCGTTGACGCTGCGGGCATCGGGATGGTTCTGCTGAAAATATTGGGATTTTTCCTGTTTACTGCGATAGCGGCCGTGGGCTATCATTATGCATTCAAAAAATGGTCGGATTCCAGTCCCGTAAAGCTTAGAAGATACGTGGTAATAAGCTTTGCATTCTGTCTTGCGCTTTCTTATTGCGCGGAGGAATTTTTCGGAGTTGCGGATATTACAGGTGCGTTCTTTGCGGGACTTGCACTTTCCGGAACAAAGAAATCCGACTATGTGGAGAAGCGTGTTGATACCCTTTCATATATGCTCCTGTCACCTATATTCTTTGCAAGCATCGGATTAAAGGTCGAGCTGCCCCAAATGAGTATGAGAATAGTGGTTCTGACGGTTCTGCTTTGCGTTGTTGCGGCACTTACAAAGGTTATCGGCTGCGGACTGGGCGCAAAGCTATGTCACTACAGCGGAAAGGAATCCCTGCAAATCGGCGTAGGAATGATTTCAAGAGGCGAGGTTGCTCTTATCGTAGCTAACAAGGGCGAGGCTGTCGGACTTATGAATGATGATTTTTTCGCGCCTGTGGTTATAATGGTTGTAGTGACCACGGTAATTACACCGATACTCCTAAAGCTTGTCTTTAAGGAAAAAAGTTCACCCAATTTCGAAGCGCAGACAAAGGCGGAACCCATAAGCATAGGTTAATGAAAAAATACAAAGCAAAATCCCTCGCACCGCATTGCAAAGCGGCGTGAGGGATTAATTTATGTGATAATAATTACTTCAGCTTAACAGCCTCTTTTGCCTTTGCGGCAATATTGTCGGCGGAAAGTCCGAATTCCTTAAGCAGGTCAACGGCAGGACCTGAATGCCCGAATACATCGTTTACGCCAACCTTGATTACAGGTACGGGAGCGGTTTCCGTTACAACCTCGGCAACGGCAGAGCCAAGACCGCCTATAACGCTGTGTTCCTCGGCGGTTACGATAACCCCTGTTTCCTTGGCAGCCTTTGTAATGATTTCTCTGTCAATAGGCTTTATGGTGTGAATGTTGATAACTCTTGCGCTTATGCCCTCGGAGGAAAGCTTTTCGGCAGCACCCATTGCCTCGTTTACCATAAGACCCGTAGCGATAATCGTAACATCGCTGCCGTCCTTAAGCTGTACGCCCTTGCCCATTTCAAACTTGTATGTGCTTTCATCGTTGAATACGGGAACGGCAAGTCTGCCGAATCGCAGATAAACAGGTCCTTCATATTCCAGTGCAGCCTTAACCGCAGCCTTTGCCTCAACATGGTCGGCAGGGTTAATAACAACCATTCCGGGGATTGTACGCATAAGGGCAATATCCTCGTTGCACTGGTGTGTTGCACCGTCCTCACCAACGGATATACCTGCGTGAGTAGCGCCGATTTTTACATTAAGGTGGGGATAGCCTATGGAGTTTCTGACCTGCTCAAACGCACGCCCTGCGGCAAACATTGCAAAGGAGCTGGCAAAAACCTTCTTGCCCGTAGCTGCAAGACCCGCGGCAATACCCATCATATTAGCCTCGGCTATACCGCAGTCGTAGAAACGTTCGGGACAAGCCTTTTTGAAAATTCCCGTTTTTGTTGCAGCCGCAAGATCGGCATCAAGGACGATAAGGTCGGGATAAACCTCGCTAAGCTCCGCAAGAGCCTCGCCGTAGCTCTCTCTCGTTGCCTTTTTTACTATATCAGCCATTGTATTTCACTCCTATTCCATTACTGCTCTATGCTGTCAAGCTGTGCTTGAAGCTCACTCATTGCCTGTGCATACTGCTCCGCATTCGGCGCAGTACCATGCCAGCCAACTTGATTTTCCATAAATGAAACGCCCTTGCCCTTGACGGATGTCTGAACAATCACGCTGGGCTGTCCCACAACCGATTCAGCCTCGTCAAATGCCTTTTCAAGGGAATCGAAGTCATGTGCATCAGCTATGATAACGTGCCAGCCGAAAGCCGCAAACTTATCGGTAATAGGCATAGGGGAGCATACATCGGTGATTTTTCCGTCTATCTGGAGCCCGTTGTTGTCTACAACAGCGGTAAGATTATCAAGCTTGTTGTGGGCGGCAAACATAGCAGCCTCCCAAACCTGACCCTCTTCAAGCTCGCCATCGCCCAGAACTGCGTAAACTCTGTAGCTGTCGCAGGAAATCTTACCCGAAAGAGCCATTCCCACTGCGCAGGATATGCCCTGACCCAGTGATCCCGAGCTCATGTCAACTCCGGGAATATACTTCATGTCGGGGTGACCTTGGAGGCGTGAGCCGATTTTTCTCAGGGTTTTAAGCTCCTCAACCTCGAAAAAGCCCCTCTGTGCAAGCACGGAGTAAAGTGCGGGGGCGGTGTGACCCTTTGAAAGAACAAGGCGATCCCTGTCGGGCTTCTTGGGGTCCTTGGGGTCAACGTGCATTCTTGCGAAATAGAGATATGTCAGAACATCGGCAACGGAAAGAGAACCGCCGGGATGTCCGGATTTAGCGTTATAAACCCCCTCGATAATCCCCATTCTCACCTTAACAGCTGTAGCTTCCAGCTGCTTTTTCATAACCTCATCCATGTAATTCAATCCTTTCTATCCATAATATAGCTTAATACCTCCGCCACAGCGGTGCTGCTGTCAGCCTTGCAAACCATGTCGGCAGCTGCCTTCACTTCGGGTATTGCCGTTGAGGGGCAGGCTGCAAAGTCGGCAAGCTCCAGCATTCGTAGGTCATTGTTGTAGTCACCCATAGCGACAACGGTATAGCCGTCAAGCTTGTAAAGGGAAACTATCTTCCTCATGGCATCGCCCTTGGAGCAATGGGGAGGGAGCATTTCGTGATAAACCGCATCCGAGGTGACAAACTCGGCACAGTCGTAATATTGCAGGCTTTTCGCGTACTGGGCAAATTCGGATACAAAACGGCTTTCCATCGCAAAAAGCACCTTGTTCCAGCTTCCCCTCGGTACGTCCTCAATGGAGTTTACCTCTTCAACCGCTGTCATACCCGCAATTACCCTGTGCTGCCGTGAAATATCATTGCACTGCACCACATAGGCGGTAAAGGGCGTATTTATCTCCGCAGATACTTGGGGAAAACGGTTCAAAAGCTCCGTAATCATGACCTTTGCCTTATCCTCGGGCAAGGTTTCCTGCCACTTCACTGTTTTATCGCCGAAATCGTATATCATACAGCCGTTGCATAGAACCGACGGCCCGTCAAGGCTGAGTGTTTCGGCATATTGCTGCGTTGCCTGGATAACCCGTCCCGTGGCAATGCCGAATCGTCCACCTGCCTTGCGAAAACGGGACAGAGCCGCAAGATTTTCAGGGGAAACGCTCTTGTCCTTGGAAAGCAGAGTGCCGTCCATATCCGTCAGCAGCAAAATTTTCGATATATCCTCAAACATAAATTAAGTAAGCCTTTCAAGGGTTTCGGTAAAATAATCGGGAAGGGGACTTTCAAATTCCATGTACTCGCGGGAAATCGGATGTATAAAGCCGATTTTCTTGGCGAAAAGGCATTGCCCCAAAAGTCCCTTAAAGGGCTTTCCGTAGACATCGTCACCGATTATGGGGTGTCCTATATATGCCATATGCACGCGGATTTGGTGGGTTCGTCCCGTTTCCAGCCGCAGCCGTACATGGGTATAGCCCTTAAGCCCCCTTATTACCGTATAATGTGTAATTGCCTCACGGGAATTTTTTTCCGTAACAGCCATTTTCTTTCTGTCCACCGGGTGTCTGCCGATAGGCGCATTTACGGTGTCGCTGTCCTTTGGCAGATGTCCGCAGACAATAGCCTCATATTCCCGTGTAAAGCTATGTGTCTTTATCTGTTCGGCAAGAAAGGTGTGGGCTTCATCGGTCTTTGCAACCATAAGCAGTCCCCCTGTATTCTTGTCGATTCTGTGTACTATTCCGGGACGAATAATCCCGTTTATGGAGGAAAGCTTTCCCACGCAATGGTACATCAGCGCATTTACCAGCGTGCCGCTGTAATTTCCCGGCGCGGGGTGAACCACCATTCCCTGGGGTTTATTAACCACAAGGAGGGAGCTATCCTCGTAAACTATTTCAATAGGTATGTTTTCGGGAACAACGTCAATAATTTCCGGCTCGGGAATTATTGCTGATATTTCGTCCCCCTCGCTGACGATATAGCTTTTCTTTACCGCTTTTCCGTCTACCGTCACAAGTCCGCTTTCCAGCATTTTCACAGCCATTGAGCGGCTTATATCGGAGCAGTATTCGGACAGCAGCTTATCTATCCTTGTTCCGTTGTGACAAGTCTCGGCGGATATATAAACGGTGTTATCATTCTCCATTATTCTCCACCTCGGCAGTGTCGGGGGGATTTTCCTCAAACTGCTTTTTGTATTTCTCGTCTATGAAAATATAGTAAATAAGCAGCAGAATTGCGCCTATCACCACAAAAACATCGGCTATGTTGAATATAAACGAAAAGGGGAACAGCTTGATGAAATCCACAACGTAAAGCTGCATACAGCGGTCGATTAAATTGCCTATTCCGCCCCCTATTACCATTGCAAAGGTTACGGTCATAAGTGGGTGCTTGTGTTTTTCCCTGTGGAAAAATATTATCATAGCGATAAGGGCAATTGCGGTGACGGCTATCAGCACTACGGTTTTATCCGAAAAGCTGCTGAACGCCGCACCTGTGTTGCGGTGAATGGTAAAGGATAATATATCTGTGTCGCCAATTCCGATTACCTTTACAACCTCGCCCTCGGTAAGGGCGTTTACGGCACAGTACTTTGTTATTCTGTCAATTATAACCGCCGCAGCAATGCAGAGCCAAAATAGCAAGACCATCTTCAATCAGTCCTTAATTACCCGTTACCTGTCCGCAGCACCGTGAGCAGAGGGTGGGGTGCTGTGAGTTTTCGCCCACAGTGGTGCTGTAGCTCCAGCAGCGTTCGCATTTATCGCCAAGGGCACGTTCAACGCTGAATGAAAGCTTATCCGCAAAATTCTGATCCTCGCACTTAAATTCACCTGCATTGTCGTTGACTATTTCCAGTCCTGAAACGATAATCACGGTTGGGAGTATATCCTCGTAGGATTTCAGTCTTTCGTAAAGTGCCTTATCCTCCGCATGGAGTATTACCCTTGCTTCAAGAGATGCGCCGATAAACTTTTGCGCTCTCTTAAGCTCCAATGCCTTTGAAACGGCAGTACGGACATTGTATATTTCATCCCACCTTGCGGTGAAGTCATCGGAAACGGTGACAGCAACCTTTTCGGGCATTGAATTAAGGAAAATGCTTTCCTTGTCATCCTGTGCGTAGTGGGGGCTGTATTTCCAAATTTCCTCTGCGGTAAATGAAAGTATCGGGGCAATAAGCCTTGAAACCGCGCTGAGGACTGTGTACATAACGGTCTGTGCGCTGCGTCTGTCAAGGGATTTTTCGCCGTCGCAGTAAAGTCTGTCCTTGATAATATCAAGGTAGAAGCTGGACATATCCACTACGCAGAAGTTATGAATGCTGTGTACGACAATATGGAAGTCGAACGCGTTATAAGCCTCCTTTACCTTGTCAATAAGGCTGTTCAGCTTAATAAGCGCCCATTTATCTATTTCGGGCATATCATTTACGTAAACCATATCGGTATCGGGGTTGAAGCCGCTGCCGTTAGAGAGGTTTCCAAGCATAAATCTTGCGGTATTCCTTATCTTCTTGTACATATCGGAAAGCTGCTTTATAATATCCTTGGATATTCTTATATCCGCATGATAATCCGAGGAGGCAACCCACAGACGGAGTATATCCGCGCCGTTTTGACCGATTATATCCTTGGGGTCGATGCCGTTGCCTAAGGATTTGTGCATGGCTCTTCCTTCGCCGTCAACAACCCAGCCGTGGGTGCAGACAGCCTTATAGGGAGCTGTGCCCGTGGTAGCGGCGGAGGTGAGAAGTGAGGACTGGAACCAGCCTCTGTATTGGTCTGCACCCTCAAGGTAAAGATCTACGGGGAGATCAAAGCCTCTTTCCTTCATAACAGCCCTGTGTGTAACACCGCTGTCGAACCATACATCGAAAATATCCTTTTCCTTGATAAACTCGCCGCAGCCGCATTCACACTTAACGCTTGCGGGTATGAACCGGGCAGGATCCTTTATATACCATGAATCCGAGCCTTCCTCACGGAACATATCGGAAACAGCCTTAATGGTTTCCGGTGTAACAACAGGCTTTCCGCAGTCCTTGCAGTATACGACGGGAATAGGTACGCCCCATGTCCTCTGACGGGAAATGCACCAGTCGCTTCTGTCTGTTACCATTCCCTTGATTCTGTCCTCGCCCCATGCGGGAATCCATTGTACGTCCTCTATCGCCTTAACGGCATCATCCTTAAAGTCCTTTACGGAGCAAAACCACTGTTCGGTTGCGCGGAAAAGCACGGGCTTTTTACATCTCCAGCAGTGGGGATATTGGTGCTCAATATTTTCCGAGGCGAACATTGCGCCGCTCTCAATCAAATCCGCAGCTATAACCTTATTTGCGGCAGCAGTGGTAAGTCCTTGATATTTTCCGGCTTCCTCGGTCAAAATTCCCTTGAAATCAACAGGCACTGTCATTCCTATTTCGGGATATTTCTTGCATACCTCAAAGTCGTCAACACCAAAGCCGGGGGCGGTGTGAACGCAGCCTGTACCGCTTTCCAGCGTGACATGATCGCCTACGATAACCAGCGAATCTCTTCCCATAAAGGGATGCTCCGCAGTCATATATTCCAGCTCGCTGCCCTTAAATGAGGCAACGGCGGTATAATCCTCAATTCCCGCAGCCTTCATTGCTCCGCCTGCAAGCTCTGTGGCCATTATATAGTTTTCGTCCCCCGCATTGAATACGGTGTATTCATACTCAGGCCCCAGTGCAATAGCAAGGTTTCCGGGGAGCGTCCATGTGGTGGTGGTCCATATAACGAAGTATGTCTTGTTAGGATCAATTCCCTTGGCGGTAAGCAGCCCCTTATCATTCTTTACCTTGAATTTTACGAAGATAGAGCGGCAGGGATCGTTGGCATACTCAATTTCAGCCTCCGCAAGAGCTGTTTGGCAGTCGGGACACCAATAAACGGGCTTTAACCCCTTGTAAATATATCCCTTGCTGTACATTTCGCCGAATACCTCAATTTCCCTTGCCTCAAATTCATGGGTGAGGGTAAGGTAGGGATTATCGAAATCGCCCCAAACACCAAGACGCTTGAACTGCGCCATTTGGCTGTTTACCTGCTCATGGGCATATTCCGTGCATTTCTTGCGCAGCTCCACAGGCTCAACAGCGCCGTTCTCAACGCCCAGCTGCTTCAGTACCTTAAGCTCAATTGGCAGACCGTGGGTATCCCAACCGGGGATATAGGGGGAGCAGTAGCCGCTCATGTTCTTATCCTTAACGATAATATCCTTGAGTACCTTATTAAGGGCTGTTCCCATGTGAATATCTCCGTTGGCATAGGGAGGTCCGTCATGGAGGACATAGGTAGGCTTTGAGCTGTTCTTTTCTATCATCTTGCGGTAAATTTCGTTTTTGTCCCAATCTTCAATCATAACAGGCTCTTTTGTGGTGAGATTTCCTCTCATGGAAAACTCGGTAGAGGGAAGATTAAGCGTGGAATTATAATCCTGTGACATAGGGTATTCTCTCCTTGAATGCTTTTTATAAATTCATATAACCTGCATAAACCGCATGATTTACGTCATGCGGTATACCGGCTATTATTTTTTAAGGGAATTAAGGTGATTGGATGCCGCTTCCGGTGTGCCAAAAACAACGGTGGAATCCATATCCGCAGGTGTATCGGCCGCCTTTACTCTGCCCGTAGGTCTTACCTTTTCGGGAGCCTTGGCAGGTGCGGGGTCGGCACTCTGCTGATCCGTTTCATCATCACTTAGGTCGGGGAGGGATGTTATAAGGGTAATATGCTTCTTATACATACCGAGGATCTCCGACTTGAAATCGGAAACCTCTTTCTTCATGTTGTTGAACTCCGCCCTTGCCTTTTCGGCGCGAATGCCTGTAGATCCGATAATTTCGTCAGCCTTTGCATTGGCCTCGGCAATGATGGCGTCAGCCTTTGCCTTAGCCTCGGCAACTATAGCGGCAGCCTCCTCTTCAGCCTGAGCCGTTACGACCTTTGCCTGTTTATGCGCACCGATAAGAGCCTCCTTAAGAGCCTCCTCATCGTTCTTATATTCTCTTATGCTCTCAACAAGGATACCGATCTTATTTTCGGAATCATCCTTTTCACGGATCATCTCTTCAAGCTGATCCGCAATTTCCTTAAGAAATTCGTCAACCTCTTCTGTTTTGTAACCGGGTCTTGCCTGCTCAAAGCGTTTCATATTGACATCGTTTGCGGTAATCATTATTATCCCTCTTTCCCCGACAATGCGGTTATTTATACTACCGCATCTTGGCATTATTTTTTTATTTAAAGATACTTTTTCACGGTTATATGCAGCCGCCCTTTTCGCGTTTCACCGCCATCTGCGGAAATAAGAAATCTCCCGAAGCCCTTTACAGACAGCAAATCGCCGTCATTTACAGTATGGGAAACGCTTTCCCGCTGTATATGATTGACACTGACTCCTCCGGAGCGTATAAGTATCGCCGCTTTTTCACGGCTTATGTTCACGGCTGACGCGAGAATACAGTCAAGCCGCATTGAAGCAACCGAAGCGCTCGTTTCCTTGAAAAAATCGTGATGGACTATCAAATCGGATTTATCCGCAATGGCAGTCTTAACGCCCACTCGTCCCACCTTTGTGACAGATGAAGCCGCAAGCTCTGCGGCATTATCGTTCATAAGGGCAAAGGCTTTTCCCTCATCGCAGATAATATCTCCGATAAGCCGACGTTCAATTTGCAAATTCATAAGGCAGCCGAGAAAATCACGGTGAGAAAGCTTGTCCTCGCGGCGATAGGTAAATTTCACCGCAGTTATAGGGAAAAGCGAAAAATCCGCTTCTCCATAAGGCGGGAAAATTCCCATAACTCTGCGCTGTGCGCCCTCATAGCCACCGTATGCGAGAAAGCAGGGTGTGTCCTCTGAACCGCAAAGACGCCCCAGCACATTCTCCGCCACCACACATTCTCTCTCTGTGAGGAAAAAGGTGAAGCAGGGTCGAAAGCTCTTGCAGCAGTCCTCAACCATATCCGACAGATGTGCGGCGAGGATTTTTTCATCGCGGTTAAGCTCCGCTTCGGAAATACTCACCATAATCCGAAAGGCTGTTAAAGCTGAACGCCGTTGTTTTCAAGCTCGGCGGAAAGCTCATCACCCTGAAATCCCACGTTGTAGGGGGTAATTATAAAGGTATTGTGGGCAACAGGCTTTATGCTGCCTCCGTTTGCGTAAGCCACACCGCCAAGAAAATCGATAATTCTCCTGGTAATATCGGGTGTGGTAACCTCAAGGTTAAGGACAACCGTTTTCTTGTTGTTAAGGTGATCGGCGATTTCCTTTGTTTCTTGGAACTTGCTGGGCTTTACCAATATAACCTGCAGCTGTGCTGTTGCGGTTATATTCATCACTCTGTTGGGCTTATTGTTTCCATAGCCCCCATCGTCGTAGCTGTCCTGGCGATAATCTCTGCCCTGCGACTGATTATTCTGTCCATACTCCTGGGAATCGTATTCGTCCGAACCGTAGTCGTCACCGAATCCCAATGCATCCTTAACGCTATCCAAAAAACCCATTTTATTTTTTCTCCCTTTCGTTTTTTATTCAGGCGAGCTGTCGCCAAATTCTGTTATTCTGTTATTTTTGCCTTGCGCCAAAAAGTCCTGTGCCGATTCGCACCATTGTGCTGCCGTATTTGACCGCATCGACATAATCACCCGACATACCCATTGAAAGCACGGATATATCCGTATTATCGATTTTTGCCGCTTTTATATCCATGTATAGCCGCTGCATTTTTTCCAAATAGATGGGACTGTCGGATTTCGGGGGGATTGTCATAAATCCCCTCACCTTTATACCGTCAGTCTGTGCAAGCTCATACACGGCATCCGCCAGGCTGTCGGGAGAAAAACCGCTTTTGCTGTTCTCTCCTCCGATATTTACCTCGCAGAGTATATCCATACATTTTCCGTTTTTCAGCGCCTGTCTGCCAATTTCCTTGGCAAGGGAAACGCTGTCCACGGACTGTATCATCGATACACTATCTATAATATACTTTATTTTGTTGGATTGCAAGTGCCCAATGAACTGAATTTCAGCATTGTTTACATAATATTCTTTCTTTTGTAAAAATTCCTGAACTCGGTTCTCGCCGATAAGGCTAAATCCTTTGGAAACCGCAAAGTTGACGTATTCCGGCGGGACAGTTTTCGATACCGCCATAATTTTTATATCATCACTCTCACGGCCGCAGCTTGCCTTAGCTTCAGCCACGTTATGGAGGATTACCTTAATGTTTTCGGCAATCATATCGCAGCGGCTGTCATTATTCAAAGTTAATTACCTCCCCGCCGGAGGAATTTTCGCTGCTTTCGGTATTCGCGCTTTCGTCATCCGACTCCGACACGGTATTATCGTCCGACGCATCGTTTTCCTGTGCAGTGTCCTCCTCGTCCTTGATATCCTCCAAGGTATATCGGATAATTTCATACTCCTCATCCTCGGTTTCATCAAGACCTTCATCGTCCAGATTTGACATATAGTCGGCGGTATTGACACCGTCAAGTATTATTTCATCATAAACAGCAACATAGTCGCTGTCGGAGGTTATCCTTGAAAGCAGGTAATCATCGCTTTCAAATATAACGTCCAGCTTCTTGAACAGCACTCTTTGTCCCCAAAGGACATAGACGCCCATGTTATTATCCTTGTCAAAACGTATGGCATCCCGCGAAACCCGTATACCCTCAAAGTCGTTAAGGGTCATTTCAACTCTTTCCACACGCTTCTGCACTAAGTCGTAGGTCATTTCCTCGCAGCGCAGTACAGTCACCGATTCATCCTCGGACTCTGTGGCGTCGAGCCGTTCAATAACGGCGTTTACCACATCGGGGGTGGACGTAAAGCTTAATGTAACGGTATCTCCGGCATTGTAAACATGAGCGGAGTTATCTATTACTCCGGCAATTTTCCAGTTGTAGCCCTTGATAAGCTTGCCGATTTCCGTGTCCTTTATTTCATTGGCACCCTGCCCGCTTGTAATAGTTTTGATTTCATCGGCGGTCAAATCGTCGGTTGTATCAATGCTGAGTATGCTTTCATACCCATCGGTATAGCTTACAAAGTATCCCGAATCGGGGGAGAGAACTGTGCTTTTTTCGGTTACATTAAGGCTTAGCAGTGAGGACAGCTCATTATACAGGCTGTTTATGCGGGTGTTGTAATTGGTTTCCTTGCCTATGGATATTTGGTATATGGACATAAGCGTCAGCAGATTATCCCGCTGATCTCCTATATTGGACACATCCGCCTTGGCAAGTGAGGTAGCGAGTGTCTGATAGTCCTCGCTTATAAGGTTTGAAATAAATTCCGGCTGTGCAGTGGAGGTGGTACCGGGATTTTGTGCAGCTTCAAGCAGATCAATTTCATCTTCAACCTCACTTATGCGCTGAATGGTATTGATCTCATCCTCGCTGTCATAAACCCTTGCAACCGCAGAGCCGTTGCCAACCTTACTTCCGTCCGAAACCTCAAAGTAGAGCATTCCGTTGACATATTGGTTTATTACGGATTCGTTGCGTATGTAAACGCCTCTGAACGAAACGGCATCGGCGGACGAATATATAACAGCGGTTTCGGTCTTATACTCATCGGTAACGCCGGCATAAGCCTGATAAGCTATTATAATGAACAAACCCACGGCAACAAGAGCTATGACCAATTTCATTAAACGGTCATTCATTTTCAATTACACCGCCCGTAAAGGTCAGTCATTTTCCTCGGTATCAAGTATTGAAACCGGTCTTGCGGGGATAATTGTGGAGATAGCGTGCTTGAAAACAAGCTCCTGCTTTCCCTCGGTTTCAATTATAACGGAGTAGCTGTCAAAGCCCTTGATAAGACCCTTGAACTGAAATCCGTTGGTGAGTATGCAGGTAATGGGGATTCTGTCCTTTCTTGCCTGATTTAAAAAGACATCCTGAAGATTTAAAGCTTTATTCATATTTATGTTCCTTTCTTGGCAATGTAAAACCACAGTATATAAATCTGATAGGTTCGTTATGGTTTATCCTAAGGGCATGGCGGTGTCCGTAAAGAAACAGCTGTGCCATGCTACTCTTTTATATTATAACACATAATTTTCGATTTGGCTATATTAAACTTGCACATATTTATAATTCCGTCAAATTGTTCAGAATTTGCGGTATCAATCCATGAAATTCGTGCATCTCGACGAAACCATGTGAGCTGTCTTTTGGCATATCGCCGTGTTTCACGCTTAATTTTCTCAATTGCATCTTCAAGAGTACACTGATTATCGAAATAAGGTATAAGCTCCTTATATCCGATAGCGTTGGAGGCAGTCTTTAATCGGTATTTTTCATAAATCCCCCTTGCCTCTTCCACAAGCCCCATTCCGATCATTTCGTCCACACGGCGGTTTATCCTGTCATAGAGAATACTCCTGTCAAAGCAGGTAAGACCTATCATACAGACATCGTAAGGGGATTCGTTTTTTCGGCTGAGCGCCATATTTTCCTCGGCAGTTCTTCCGGAAAGCATACACATTTCTATTGCCCGTATAACCCTAACGGTATTATTCGGGTGAATCCTTTCGGCTGCCTTTGGGTCAAGCTCCGAAAGGCGCTTGTGCATAGCTTCCGCTCCGATGCTTTTTACATCGTCCTCAAGCCTTTGCCGCAGAGCGGGATCGGAAACGGCATATCCGAAATCTATATTGTCGATAAGGGAGTTTATATACAGTCCCGTACCTCCCACAACAATCGGCAAAAGACCGCGGCTGTGGATATCGGCAATGTGTCCGCTCGCCATTTCCACATATTCCGCCACAGAAAAATCCTGCTCGGGGCTGAGAAAGCCTATCATGTGATGAGGTACGCCCCGCATTTCCTCCGCAGTCGGCTTCGCGGTGGCAATGGCGGGTTCTTTGTATATCTGCATGGAGTCTGCGGAAACAATCTCTCCGCCAAGCTGCAGGGCAAGCTCTGCTCCCACGGCGGTTTTTCCCGAGGCTGTGGGGCCGCAGATCACCAAAAGGGGAATTTTATTTGTATTTTCCATTTAAAGCCTTTCGTATAATCCTATTCTATACTGCTGCCATGAGCGGTTTTTTCTATATGTATAACGCAGTTTATGTGGCTTTTAAGCTCCTCCACATGGGAAATTATTCCCACAAGTCTGCTGCCGCAAATGTCGTTTACAACCTCCACGGCTTCGTTAAGCGCATCGCTGTCAAGAGAGCCGAAGCCCTCGTCAATGAACATGGAGTCTATGGACGCTGCGCCGAAATGCATCTGCATTGTTCTTGAAAGAGCCACTGCCAGCACGAGAGAAATCTGAAACTTTTCACCGCCCGAAAGCTGCCTTACATCAAACATGGCGGATTTATCATCGGAAAGGAAGTTTTCCGCCGCAAAATCCAGTCCCTTGCTTCCGCTTGAGGTCTTTACGCCGCGCTGTGCGGTTTCCTCGCCGCAGCGGGATATCCTAAATCTCCCGCCCATTTTCTCCGCAAGCATACGGTTAGCCTCATCGGTCACCATGTCTAAGAAAATTCCCAAAACATAGCGCGTAAAGGATACGTCCTTTGCGCCCTTCATCAGCTTGGCAAATTCCTCTCGTCTTTCGCAGACAGCGGACTGTTCGGAGTATTTTTCCGAAAGCGCTGTGTACCTTTCTATCAATGATTTCAGCTTTTCAATCTGTGAGGAAATCAGTGTAAGCGCCTTTTCCGTTTCGGTGCGAAGGCTGTCTGCCTCGGTATATTGCTTCTCCAAAGCTTCCATATTCGGACGGTCAGCATCTTTAAGCTCCTCGGAAATTGTTTTATAGGCATCACGGGCAGAGGATAGGCGGTTTTCAAAGTCGCCGTATTCTGCTTTCAGCCGCTCCAAGGAGGCGATACCGTCCTTATCGGGGGCAAATTCGCCGTATTCGGGCAGACCGTTCTCCGAAAGCCTGATGTTCAGCGGGGCTTTAATCGCATCAAAATCCTCCGAGGATTTTTTCTCCTCGGCCTTTGCGTTGTCGTAATCCGATTTTGCACGGCTGTATTCGGAAACGGCGGTCATATTTTCCTGTGACAGAGCCTTA
Source organism: Ruminococcus sp. Zagget11 (assembly GCA_001941135.1). Classification (GTDB taxonomy): domain Bacteria; phylum Bacillota; class Clostridia; order Oscillospirales; family Ruminococcaceae; genus Huintestinicola. Next base: position 39,400 of record MSHL01000042.1, on the reverse strand, counting down.
TCCTCGTCCCTATAGCCCTTAACCTGTGCGGAATAGTCCCTTATCCTTTCCTCTAAGGCGGAGATATTCGGTATATTCGGATCAAGACGCTTTTTCAAGGCGCTAAGCTCGCCGTTTGCGGCTATATAATCCTCCCGCAGAGCGGTAAGCTCCTCGTGATATTCGCGAAGGCTTTTTTCGGCTTTCTCCGCTTGGAGTGTGGCTTCGGAAATTTCATCCTTTAGTGATTTAAGCAAATCGCTTTTTTCCATTGCGCCTCGGTATGCCTTTTCTGTTTCGGTGAAAAGGTTTTCGCTGTAGCCTGATATGGCAAGGGAGGTCTTTATGCTTTCCGCCTGTCTGCCAAGCTCGTCCAGAATGCCCATTGCCGCATCATATTCGGCGGTGAGAGCGGATATATCTCTTCTTAAATCGCTAAGCTGTTTATCGGAGCGCTCAATTTCACTTTCGTTTATAAGGCCCTCATTTTCGGTGAAATGGCTGCATTCCTCGGTTATAAGGCTGCCGCATACGGGACAGCAGTCGCCCTTGTGCAGGCTTGCCGCCAATTGTGCGGAGATTTCCGCGGTGAAGCGGATGTGCAGAGCCGTGTTCTCCTCGGAAAGAGCCTGCTCCTTGGCTTTCATCATACCGATATCTTCGGCAAGCTTATCTGTCTTTGCCTTTTTCCGTGAAATATCCGTTTCAAGGCGCAGCTGTTCACGGTAGTTTTTCCTCTCTCCGTTGAGAAAATAATATTTCTCCGCAAGCTGCGCCACTTCCGCGGCGGCTTTTTCTGTTTTCGATTTCTTTTGGGAAAGCTGCGCTATTTTCTCGGCTATATCGTCATATTGCTTTTTGGCATTGTCGTGCTTTTTCCGTACACCTTGACCCTTTTCGGAAAGAGCCTTGACAGCCTTTTCGCTGTCAACCGCACAGATATATGCTTCACGCAGTCCCTCCAGCCGAACCGTTTCAGCGGCGAGCTTTTCGTTATCCTGCTCCGCAGTCTTATGGACTTCAAGGCGTTCGGTGATTTTATCCACGCGAAAAGCAGCCTTTTTCAAGGAAGCATCGGCAGCATCGGCTACAAATTTTCTGCGGTTATATTCGTTATCGGCTCTGACACATTGGTTATAGTCGGAAAGCACGGATAGTTCCGTTTCAAGACGTTTTATGCGTTCTCCCGCTGTTTTGTGGGCATCAAGGCGATTTTCAAGGGATTTCAGATTGCTTTCCGCCAAATCCAGCGCTTCAAAGCGCTTTGCGGCAAGCGCTCCGTCGCTGCGCCTTTTGTCGGCATTCTCCTTGGCGGCTTTACTTTCCGCAAGCTTTTTTTCAAGGATAGTATAGCTTTCGCGGCTTTTATCAAGTGTGGCCTTGGCATCATCAGCACTGCCAAAATCGAATGCCGCAAGCATGGTTTCACAGCTTTTTTTAATATCCTCCGTTCTTCGGCGCATATCCGCAGCCTGTGAGGATAGGTTATCCGTGATGGCGTTGTATATATCCGCACTGAAAAGAGTGCTTAATACAGCCTCCTTGTCCTTGCTTTTAGCGGTTAGAAGCCGTTCGCATTTTCCCTGTGGGAGAATGACAACCTGTCTGAATTGCTCGGCTGTCAGACCGATAAGCTTTTCTGCGGCTGCGGTAAGATCCTTACTTCTTGTGCTGTTAATATACGGTTCCCAGATTTCGCCGCTGTCCGTCCGAACCAGCTTGAGGGCTTCCCCTTGGGGGGTATAGCCTGCGGCACTTTTTATGTATCTTCTGGTAAACCTATAGCGCGCTCCGCCTATATCAAAGGTGAAGCTTACATAGGGTATTTCCTTTTTGTCGCTGAGAAAGCGGGACACGGGAACATCTCTTTCTCCGCCGCTGCTTTCACCGTAAAGAGCGTAGACCATAGCGTCAAGTATGGTGGTTTTGCCCGAACCTGTTTTGCCGCTTATAAGGAAAACATTTTCGTTGATATCGGCAAAGTTAAGCACCGTTTTTTGAAGATAAGAGCCTATCCACTGAAATTCAAGTATAATCGGCGTCAATTGGGTAAACCTCCCCTTTGGGTATTATGCGTTGCAAGGATTTTCCTTTAATTCCTTTTTCTTTTCATACATACGCTTATCGGCGCTGCTTACGGCGCTGTCGGCGCTTCCTGTTCCGTTGTATACGGAGAATCCGTATGCTACAGAGAGCGTAAACTCCTCAAGGGTTTCATTTTCGCAGGCTATGCTTTCACAGAATTTTTCCGAGAGAGCGGCGGGATCACATTTATCCGTGATAAGACAGATAAACTCATCGCCGCCTATACGGTAGCATTTACCAATATTCCCGAAGGTATCGGAAATAGCCTTTGCGCCTAAAATGATAAGCTCATCGCCATGGGTGTGACCCAGATTGTCGTTTACCGCTTTGAGATTGTTGATATCAAATACAAATACGGTAAAGGGCTGCGCAGCCGATGAAATTTCCGCAAGCCTTTCCTTGTAAGCCGTTCGGTTGCCCAGTCCCGTCAGACCGTCCTCATACGCCAGCCTTGAAATAATGTCGGTTTTTAGTCCCTTTGTCACCAGCTTGATTACATAACCAAGGCTGCGTATACCAAGGGTTATTACATAAAACAGCAGGGCAATTCGGGTGAACAGCGATGAATCGTCAATGCCGCCCTGCCTGTATCTGACAATGTCAACTACCGCGGCAATAGCTATGGAAACCATTCCGCAGGCGGCAAGAATATCCGCCCGCGATTTTTTCTCCGCCTTAAAGCAGAGCAGATAGTTTGCGTAAACTATTCCCACAGCACCTATTCCGATTGCAATATGTGTGCAGGTAAGGGCTTCGTGGAAATCATACAGTCCTGTAAAGTGAAGTATTGTACAGACGGCAAAATTCAGGATAGTGACAAAGGATATTAGGGGGATTATTGCTTTATTTTGCTTGTCAAGCTCATTTTTGTATATCATAAACAGCGGCATTGCAATAAGCATAAGGGACATACATGAAAGGGTATGGAGAGCGGGGGTTTTGTCGGTGAAAAGCTGAAAAACCTTTAGCTCCGAGAAAGACCACAGCGCAGTCATAAATGAAAAGCAACCTAAGTAAAGCAGCTGCTTGGGAATATCCTTGACATAAAATGAGAGTATGAAATAGGACACAACAAGCATAAATCCCACAAATATCAGCAAAATACAGGTGACAGAGCCCGCAAGGCGCCCTTTTAAAGCGGTCTGAAAGGAGGATATGCCTGATCCTATGTATACGTTATCAATGCAGGCACTGCTGTCATTGTAATAGGTGGTAAGGCGTATTGTCATGGTTTTTCCGATATCGGACGAGTCAAGGGGTACAGAAATCCATGCGGTACCGGGAGATTTTTCGTTGGGAAAATCGCTTTTGGATATTTCTGCCATAGTCACGCCGTTCACATCAACGGATATGAAACAGTTTTTCACCTTAAACCATAGATTATCCCCGCTCTTAACGGTATCGGGGACTGCCGAATAAAAGCAGGCTTCGGTGTATTGCACCAAATTCGGGTGCTTAAGGTCGGCTTCCTCCGTCATTTCCTCATCCGTGTACCACCTATCCCCGTAGGAATAAAGCTCACTGTCCGTTCCAAATTGGGGAGAATATCCAAAAATAATGCCGATAAAAAATATTGCCAAGGTGAGAACTGCCGCAAAAATATAGAACATAAAATAAATGCCGGAATTATCTTTATTTGTTTTTGCTTTCATCTATCGGTCATCCCTTTCGTTGGCTGTCACTGCGTCGGAAATCCACTTCCTCATTTCATCGGTAAATTCCCGTTTATGATATTCCGTGATAAATCTTTCCGCCAGCTCCTCGGCGGACATACCCTTTACCTGTTCTGCGGTCACGCTGTCCCTTGCGCCGCCTAAGCTTTGGGGACGGCAATCTGCTACCAGTTTGTTTGGGTAGAGGGAGCTTATGGTGTCCGACAGACCCGCTGCGGTGGCTCTGTCGGTAAAAATAAGCCGTACATATTCGTTTTCCCGCGTATCGGCCGCCATAGCGGTTATTTCCTCAAGGCTGCCCGATACGGTTTTCAGCGAAAGAATATTTTCTACGGGAACTGCCTTTAGCACCCGTGTATCGGTGTCAAAGACGGACAGGCTTTTTTCACGGATTTTCGGGGGAAATCCGTTACTGTACTCATTTCCCTCGGAAAAGGAGTAGGGCAGGGGTGTGCCGCTGTATCGCACCACAGCCTTTCCGCCGCTGTCTATGGTCTGTGCGCTGTGGAGATGACCCAGTGCCGCATAGTCAAAATCCGCAAACAGTGAGGCATCGGTAAGCTGTGCGCCCCCCGCAAACCTTGCGGAAAGAGCGGATTTTGTCGCCTTTTCGCTGTCGGAGGTAATCCCGCCCACGGCAAAGCAGTGCGCGGCAATTATATGCTTTTTGGAATTATTCCAATTTTCCTTTATTCTATCGGTTAAATAGCGGAATGCATCTGTTTGGCTTTCGATTTTTATTTCATCCTCCGAATTTTCCGCTGCGGCAATTGCCTTTACCTCGCTTACCGTGAAAAAGGGCAGGCAGTAAATCTGTGCATCGCCTATTTCAACGGGGCGCAGATAGTCCGAAAGAGTGCCCCTTATATGCAGACCGCAGCTTTCAAGCAGTGATGAGTGAACGGAAAGCCTTGGGGCATAATCGTGATTTCCCGATATAATAATCACGGGTATATGTCTTTTTGCGGAAAACAGCTCCTTTATAAAGCCGTCAAATGCTTTTACGCTTTCCCCCGAGGGGTCCTTGGTATTGTATACATCACCGGAAATGATAATACAGTCGGCATTTTCACTCTCGGCACAGTCGGTAATAACCCTTGCCAGCTTCTGCTGAAACGGCAGAAGCGAAAGACTGAAAAGGTATATTCCCAAATGCAGATCAGAGGTATGTACAAGCTTCATCAGACTATTCTCCTAAACTGCTTTTCAAGCTCTTTTTTCGAGAGCCTGAACATTACGGGTCTGCCGTGAGGGCAGTACCGTATACGTTCATCGGCTAAAATCTGTGCAATTAGGGACTTTAGCTCCTCGGTGTCGGTTATATCGTTTGCCTTAATTGCACTGCGGCAGGCAATAGTGTGGTACATATCGTCAATTCGTTCGGGCAGCGGGTCATGTCTATGGGCGGCAAAATTCTCCGCCAGCTCGGTTACCACATCGCCTGCATCAACGCCCTGCAGCATGGTGGGTATACCCTTTACCAGCACATAGGGCGCTTCAAGAGGCTCTATAAGAAAAGCCGCCTTTTCACAGGCATCAGCATTTTTCATAAGGGCATCATATTCACTGTAATCAAGGCGCAGCTTTACGGGTTCAAGCAGGGTTTGGCAGGTTAAATGCTCCTTGCCCGTGCGCAGCCGTTCAAAGTTAATTCTCTCGTGGGCGGCGTGCTTGTCCACTATCAGCAGACCGTCCTCGGTTTCCGCAATTGCGTAATTTTTGAACGCTTCCCCGATAATTCTGAAATAAATATCGCTTTTGGGCGTCCCGCACTCCCCGGTCGTTTCATCGGGAGCATCCTTTTTTTGGGAGTGTTTTTCCAAAGAGCTGCTGTTTATGTATTTGAATGAATCCAGTGACGGAGCCGCAACGCTGTTTTTCAAATTGGAAAGAGGGGGATTATTCTCTTGACCCTCGTCCTCGTCTTTAATTTCCGGTACGTCACGGGGTGCAATAATAAGCTTATCCTGAAAAGGAGGATATTCCGAGCCCTGCTTTTTGCTTTCTTCCACATAGGACACTTGCGTCCGAATAGGGACGGTAACGCTTTTCGGAGAAACGGATGTGTCCTCCATAGCGGTTTGTTCACCCGTTGAATCGGTGAAAATAGGCATAGCGTAATCCTCTGCGGTGCGCTTATGCTCCGGTACTACAATTTCTGCGGGCTTTTGATCCGCCAAAACGGCGTTTTTCACCGCAAAATACACACAGTCGTAAATTAGCTTGTCATCGGAGAAGCGAACCTCGATTTTTGCGGGATGAACGTTTACGTCCACAATATTAGGGGGAATTTCTATATTAAGCACGCAAGCGGGGAATTTACCCTCCATAATGCAGTTGCGGTACGCCTCCTCAAGGGCATACATACAGGTCAGGGATTTTACATATCTTCCGTTGACGTAGAAATGCTGCATAGTGCGATTTTTTCTGCTCCAAAGGGGCTTTACGGTATAGCCGTTCACGGAAATTCCGTTCATGCGGTAGTTGACGGGCAGCAGCGAGGCTGCAAACTCCTTCCCGAAAACCGAGTAAATCGCCGAAAAAAGCTGATTATCTCCCGGAGTGAACAGCTCCTGCCTGCTGTCACGAATAAACCTAAAGCATATTTCTGGGTGAGATACGGCTATTTTATTCACCAGTGAGGCAACATTGTTGCCCTCATATTGATCCTTTTTCAGAAATTTCAGCCTTGCGGGAACGTTGTAGAATATATCCCATATTATAATTGTAGTGCCCTCGGGACAGCCGCTTTTTTCGTAAAGCTTTTCCACGGTACCCTCTATAACATAATGTGTGCCGAATTCCTCATTTGCGGGTCTTGTGAAAATCTCCGTCTTGGAAACAGCGCAGATCGAAGCAAGGGCTTCCCCTCTGAATCCCAATGTGAGGATATTTGTAAGGTCGTTTTTATCCTTTATCTTACTTGTGGCATGGCGAAGAAAGGCTGTGGGTACTTCATCATAGCTCATACCGCAACCGTTGTCCGTAATACGGATATAGGAAACGCCGCCCCGCTTTATTTCCACGGTTATGACGCTTGCACCGCTGTCTATGGAATTTTCCACAAGCTCCTTTATAACAGAGCTTGGCCGTTCTATTACCTCGCCTGCGGCAATCAGCTCCGCAAGCTCTTTATCGAGAACCCGAACCTGTGGCATTGCTATGTTCCTTTCTGATTAAATATATCCCAAATATCGCATAATAAATATCCAAAATGTCAGCGTTACCGAGGAAAGCAGCGTTGTCATGGCGATAACGCTTGAGGTCAGCACACTGTCGTTTTTCATGTTTTTCGCCATTATGTAGCATGATGGCGTTGTGGGAGAACCCAGCATAATAATAAGTGCCGTAAGAGCCTCGTCCCTAAAGCCGAACCATAAAACCGCCGGAAAAAGAAACGCCGCGGGCAGAACTATCAGCTTGACAGCGGCGCATATTGCTGCGGGAGCAACCTTTGCCAGCGCCTTTTTTCCCTCAAAGGATGCGCCTATGACAATCAGCGAAAGGGGAGAGCAAATATTCGCAATGCTGTCCACGGCTTTGGATATAATTGTAGGCAGCTGAAGTCCCGCAAGGGAAGCAAGCGTTCCCAAAACTATACCTATTATAATAGGGTTTTTGGCTACGCCCACAGCGGCTTTTTTCGCAATCTGCTTTTTGTCGGTGATTTCTCTGGAATCCTCGCCCTCAACTGTCAGTACAATCACCGCGTATATGTTGTAAAGGGGCACGCTGCCTATGATTATCATGGGGATAAGTCCCGCCGAGCCGTAAATATTCGTCATAAACGATACGCCCAGTACCGCTATGGAGCTGCGGTACGCCGCCTGTACAAAAGCGCCTATCATGCTTTTGTCCTTGATAAAGAGCCGCGCGCATATCCATATAAGTGCAAAGGCAATGGTGGTTATAACTGCGGAGTATACAATCAGCTTTACGTCCAAATCGGTTTTCAGGTCGGTATTCATCATATCCGTAAAGAGCATAAGCGGCAGGGACACGTTGAATATAAACTTATTGGCAACGGATAAAAACTGCCGGTTATCGAGCATCCCTATCTTCATCAGCACCCAACCCACAACCATTACCAAAAACACGGGCATAGTGGCGTTGAGACTGTATTGGAGGCTTTCCAAGGGTAATCATCTTCCTTTTTTATGTATCCATACAATTATAGCACAGTTTTTTATTAAGTGCAAGGGAATTTTTAAAGGTTTTGCGATTTGCGCCGAAAAAAGCACAGTAAAAAAAATATGCTTTACAAATTGAAAGAAATGTGTTATAATTACCCCGTAAATTTCTTGCGTTCTAGCGAAGCTAAGGGGGATATGAAAATGAAAGGCTCTATAGTTCGTGCGGCGGCGCTTACCCTGCTGTCGGCGGCGGTGTTGGTAGTGGGGGCTATTATACTGTCGCAGAATGATGATGCGGAAAATGTGGACACAATCGTAACCTTTCCCTCCGAATATGCCTATATATCCGAAACGGAGTCGGAAACCGAGGCGCATGGCGGTCATGACCTTGAAATATACGTTGATACCGATGAGCTTAACACCGAAACCGTATCTGCGGAATTGGAGGAGGAAACGGATTATACCGAAGCCGAGGGGGAGGACGAGGCGGCGGAAACCACAGTTACCTCCGTTTCACGAACCATTATAACCAGCAGACAGCGCAAGGAATATGACAGCAATTCCGTTTATATTGATATGGAAAATATCCTTCAGCTGCCCGAGCTGCCTGTGGGCTGTGAAATAACCACATTAACCATATTGCTTAGATACTACGGCTTTGATGCGGAAAAAACCGACCTTGCAAGCAACTATCTACCTAAGTCTTGGGGAAACGCGCGGTATGAGGACGGGAAAACCTACAAGGACAGCTTTTTCTATTACTTCATAGGCGATCCCTTTTCCACAGGCTATGGCTGCTTTTCCTATGCCATTGAAACTGCCGCAAACAGCTACATAAGCTCCCACGGTGGCGGGTATACCGTAAAAAATATAAGCGGCTGCAGTCCCGACACTCTGTATGAATATCTGATAGTGGGTACTCCCGTGCTTTGCTGGGGTACGGACGGAATGATTGAGCCGGAGTATTACGAAACATGGTATGATAACGCAACGGGAGAGCAGCTTGACTGGTATCTCAATGAGCATTGCTTTGTGTTGGCGGGATTTAATATGAGCGCGGGAACGGTAACGCTGAACGACCCCATGAAAGGGATTATCGATTACAACATAGATAAGTTTGAAACCCGTTTTCAGCAGATGTATTCACAGGCGATTGTGATTATTCCCGACAGCGCTTCCGAGGACAGCTATAAGGAGGAAACATCTGCCTACGTCGATGAAACGGAATATATTGACAGCGATTTGACGGAAACAAGCTATGATATTTCAGATGACACTTGGGAAACGGGATCGGAGAGTGAAATATACGACACCGAAGAAATGACGGAAACGTGGACAAGCATTGCAAATTTGGAGACTTCCGCGGAGGAATCCTCCTCGGATGAATTGTATGACACCTCCGCCGATTTCACCGAATAACCACGAATAATAAGGAAATGGCTCTGCTCAAGTTCCAAAATGGGATTTGAACAGAGCTTTTTACTCCACGAAAATCTGAATAATGTGCAGAAAATTCTTGAGAAATTCATAATATAATCGAAAATAGTGAAAATAGCACAATAGGGACGAGTTTTGCAAGTTTTAATTTAAAAAATTTCACAAATTTCAAAAAAGCCCTTGACAAATGGGGCAAGTAGGTATATAATACGGATATAGGAAAACAGCAAAGGTGCTGTGGCGACGGCAGTTGAATTCAGGGATGTCTTTAACCGGCGGTGTCACAGCACCTTTGCCTTTCTGCAAAGATAAAAATGGAGGGTGATTTTTATGACAGAAGAATTGTTGACCCAGGTCAAGGACGTTGTTGCGGAAGAAGCCTTCGGCATATGGTTTTTAATCGGTGCCGCACTGGTATTCTTTATGCAGGCGGGCTTTGCAATGGTCGAAACAGGCTTTACCAGAGCGAAGAACGCAGGTAACATTATAATGAAGAACCTGATGGACTTCTGTATCGGTACTGTGGCTTTCATTTTCTTGGGCTTTGGTCTTCTTCTCGGCGAGGATATCGGGGGCTTTATCGGTGCTCCCACACTGGGCATACTTACCGACTATGCTAACTTCGATTTCTCCAATTTCGTATTCAATCTGGTTTTCTGTGCTACTACGGCTACTATCGTTTCCGGTGCTATGGCAGAGAGAACAAAGTTCCTTTCCTACTGTATTTATTCCGCAATTATTTCAGCGGTCATCTACCCCATCGAGGCACACTGGATTTGGGGCGGCGGCTGGCTTGCACAGTGGGGCTTCCACGATTTTGCAGGCTCCTGCGCAATACATATGGTGGGCGGTCTGACAGCTCTTATCGGCGCTTCAATGGTTGGTCCCCGTATCGGCAAGTTCGTTAAGGATAAGGACGGCAAGGTTACTAAGGTTAAGGCTTTCCCCGGACACTCCCTTACAATCGGCGCACTGGGCTGCTTCATTCTTTGGTTCGGTTGGTACGGATTTAACGGCGCAGCTGCAACCTCCGGCGGACAGCTTGCATCTATCTTCGTTACAACAACAATCGCTCCGGCAACCGCTACTGTTATATGCATGATTTTCACATGGCTCAAGTACGGCAAGCCCGATGTTTCAATGTGTCTTAACGCATCTCTCGCAGGTCTTGTAGGTATTACGGCAGGCTGTGATGTTCTCGATGCGGGCGGCGCGCTTGTAGTAGGTATAGTTTCAGGTCTGCTGATTGTATTCGGCGTTTGGTTCTTGGATCACGTTATCCACGTTGACGACCCGGTTGGTGCAGTCGCTGTTCACTTCCTCAACGGTGTTTGGGGTACATTGGCAGTAGGTTTGCTTGCTAACCCCTCAGTTCCCGGTTATTCCCTCGCAGATCAGAACGGCAATCTCCTTGCAGGTCTTTTCTACGGCGGCGGTGCTGCACTTCTCGGCAGACAGTGCACAGGTATCATCACCGTATGCGCATGGGTTGCTGTTACAATGACAATCGTATTCGCTGTTATCAAGGCTATAATCGGTCTTAGAGTTACCGAGCATGAAGAGCTTGTTGGTCTTGACATTGAAGAGCACGGTCTTGCTTCCTCTTATGCAGGCTTCGTAATGACCGAAATGCTTAACACAGGCGTTGAGGACACTTCCGCTGAGGTTCCCGTTGAGGCTGCTGTTCCCGTTAGGCTGGCACCCAGCTACAATGAATCCGTATCTGCGGACGGCAAGAAGTACACCAAGATTGAGATTATCTGTAAGCAGAACAAGTTTGAGGCTCTCAGGGCTGCACTCGGTGAAATCGGCGTAACAGGCTTGACCGTAACCTCCGTTCTCGGCTGCGGCGCACAGAAGGGCGCAAGCGAGTACTACAGAGGTACTCCTATCGAACCCTCGCTGCTGCCTAAGACAAAGGTTGAGGTTGTAGTTTGCAAGGTTCCCGTTGAAACTGTGGTCAACACAGCGCGTAAGGCTCTCTACAGCGGTCATATAGGCGACGGTAAGATCTTCGCTTACAATATTGAGGACGTAGTAAGAGTAAGAACCGGTGAAGTAGGCTACGATGCACTTCAGGATGCCGAAAACTAAGGCTTCATAATTTACAGCTTTTATCAGCTGCGTTTTCTTTTGGAAATGCGGCTGATTTTACTATTTAATCGCAAAAACAATTGCAAATAAAAATAATAATAATTGTCTCTTGCAAAATCGCTCACAATGTATTATAATATACCTTATAAACCGTGTAATCGAATTTTTTCGACTATGATGCCGAATTATATTGAAGTGTTGGGGTAATATCCATATACCGCCCCGCGCTTCGGGAGGATATTTGTTTTATGAGTGAAACTGCAAAAAAGAGAACGCCCGCGGTACAGACATTGCCAATGCTTGTGTTGAGAGGACTTGTTCTCTTTCCTAAAATCATTATACACTTTGATGTGTCCCGTGAAAAATCCATGGAGGCGCTGGCGGCGGCTGTCAAGGAGGACAAGCAGATTTTCATTACCGCACAAAGCGACTACAGCGAGGATATTACACAGGATAATATCTGCAAGGTGGGTATCGTTGCATCTGTAAGGCAGATGCTGCGGACACATTCGGGTACAAGAGTTATGGTGGAGGGACTGTATAGAGCCAAGCTTGTCAAAACGGTTTCCGAAGAACCATACCTTACGGCACAGGTCAAGCGTTATCCCGACCGTACACCCAAGGCTTCCGATGAGGAAATGGAAGCACTTTTAAGAGCGGTTAAGGATGAATTTCAAGCGTGCAGCATGAATATGCCCCGTATGCCGGAGGAGTACATAAACAACGTTCTTAACAACAAAGACCCCCGTACCGTCTTTGACAATATTGCCGTTAGTATGCCCCTTTCCGTGGAGGAAAAGCAGATGCTGTTAGAGGCAAACGGTCTTGTGGAAAAGCTTTCGCTGCTGCTGTCCATGCTTACCCGTGAATCGCAGGTTATGAGCTTGGAAAGAGAGCTGCATGAGAGGGTTCACAGCCAGCTTGACGAAAATCAGCGGGAATATTATCTGCGGGAGCAGCTTAAGGCTATCCAAGAGGAGCTTGGGGAAGGCGACATGGGTACTGACGCCTTTGAGTATATGGAGAAAATAGCTCAGCTTAATCTCCCCGAAGCCTCGGAAAGCAAGCTTATGCGTGAGGCACAGCGGCTGTCCTCAACGGCGCCCTCGTCCCAAGAGGCATATGTAATCAGAAATTATCTCGATACCGTCCTTGATCTGCCTTGGAACGTATCAAGCAAGGAAAAGAACGATATTAAAAAGGTTAAGGCTGTCCTTGACAAGGATCATTACGGTATGGATAAGGTAAAGGACAGAATACTGGAAACCATTGCCGTAAGGCAGCTTGAGCCTGAGATAAAGGGACAGATTATCTGTCTGTACGGCCCTCCCGGAGTGGGAAAAACCTCCGTTGCCAAGTCAATTGCAAGGGCGCTGGGTCGGAAATATGTCCGTGTATCATTGGGCGGCATACGCGATGAGGCTGATATAAGAGGTCACCGCAAAACCTATGTGGGCGCAATGGCGGGAAGAATAATTAACGCAATTTCCGAAGCGGAAACCAATAATCCGCTGCTGCTGCTGGACGAGGTGGACAAGATTTCCGACAGCTATAAGGGGGATCCATCCTCCGCACTGTTAGAGGTATTGGACAGCGAACAGAACACCGCTTTCCGTGACCATTATATAGAGGTTCCCTTTGACCTTAGCAATGTTATGTTTGTGACAACCGCAAACAACATTTCCGAGATAGATCCCCCTCTCCTTGACAGAATGGAGGTTATCGAGCTTAACAGCTACACTGCCGAGGAAAAATTCCATATTGCCAAGGAGCATCTTGTTCCCAAGCAGCTTAAAAAGCATGGTATGAAGCGTACCATGCTGAGGATAAACGATGCGGCTTTGCGCCTTGTTATAGACGGCTATACCCGTGAGGCGGGAGTAAGACAGCTTGAAAGGTGCATTGCCTCCCTTTGCAGAAAGGCGGCAAAGGAGATTATCGAAAACGATCTTCAAAAGGTAAGCATTACCGCATCAAATCTCGAAAGCTACTTAGGTCACAGAAAATACCTTGAAAGCAGCCTTTCAAACGTTGATGAGGTGGGTGTGGTAAACGGTCTTGCATGGACTGCCGCGGGGGGAGTTATTATGCCCCTGGAGGTTTTGGTTATGGAGGGCAAGGGCAATGTTACCGCTACAGGCTCTCTGGGCGATGTTATGAAGGAAAGCTCGGGACTGGCGGTAAGCTATGTGCGCTCCATTGCGGACAAGTACGGTATAGACAAGAATTTCCATAAGGAAAAGGATATACACATTCACGCTCCCGAGGGCGCTACTCCCAAGGACGGACCCTCCGCAGGCGTTACCATGACAACGGCGCTTGTTTCGGCTCTTTCGGGAATACCTGTTCGTCACGATGTGGCTATGACAGGGGAAATCACTCTCCACGGCAAGGTGCTTCCCATAGGAGGACTTAGGGAAAAGACTATGGCGGCTTACAAGGAGGGAATGAAAACCGTAGTTATTCCCGCAGCCAACAAGGGTGATTTGGACGATGTTGACCCTGTTGTAAAGGACGGACTGGAGTTTGTGCTTGCAGACAGAATTACCGAGGTGCTTGATGCCGCCCTTACCCAAAAGCCGAAAAGCGGAGGCAGGGAGCATATATACAACGGCGATGATGTAAGGGTAAATCCCGCAAAGAACGATGATAAAAGCCGAGTGCCCGTACACTCATAAAAGGCGGTGAAAGCTATTGTCCGAAATCAATTTCAATAATGCGGATTTTTTCCACTCATACGGCGTGTATTCGCAGATCCCACCATCGGATAGAGTGGAAATTGCTATGGCGGGACGCTCCAATGTGGGAAAATCTTCCCTGATAAACAAGGCTCTTAACCGTAAGTCCTTGGCGAGGGTGTCCTCTGTTCCGGGAAAAACCGCAACCATCAATTTCTATGACCTTGACGGTATATATCTGGTGGATCTTCCCGGATACGGCTACGCCAAGGTTGCAAAATCGGAAAAAGCTCGTTGGGCGGAGCTTATCGAGGGTTATCTCCATGACGATAGGGAAATGGCGCTTATTTTCCAGCTTATAGATATGCGCCACCCGCCCTCCGCAGACGATCTGCATATGATAAATTTCCTTATCGACAGCGAAATTCCTTTTGTCATTGTATTTACAAAGGCGGATAAGCTTACCAAGCGTGAACGTACAGAGCGCATGGAGGGCTTTGCAAAGGAAATACCCTGCTTTGACCATATAGTCAGCATACCGTTTTCCGCACAGACAGGCGAGGGAACGGATGAGATACGGAAAATAATACAGGAGGTAGTGACATAATCGGTATATTTGACATGATAAAATTGTAAAAGGAGAATTTATATGTTTATTTCTGATAATCTTTCGGTGAATGAAGAGGGACATCTTACGGTGAGCGGTGCGGATACTGTGGAGCTTGCGGAGAAGTACGGCACACCACTGTATGTAATGGACGAAAATCTGCTCCGTGAAAACTGCCGAAGCTTTAAAAGCTCTATTGATAAATACTATGGCGGAAACGGTCTTGTATGCTTTGCATCAAAGGCTTTCTGCTGCAAGGCTATGTGCAGGCTTGCCCTTGAGGAGGGAATAGGTCTTGACGTTGCTTCAATCGGCGAGCTTTATACTGCGCTGTCCGTGGGATTTTCTCCCGAAAAGCTGTGCTTTCACGGCAACAACAAGACGGACGAGGAAATACGCTATGCCCTTGAAAGCCGTATAGGACATATTGTTGTGGACAATGTATACGAGCTTAACCGCCTTAACGAGCTGGCGGAGGAAAGCGGAATCGTGGCAAATATCATGTACCGCATTAAACCCGGTATAGATGCCCACACCCACAGCTTTATCATGACAGGTCAGATTGATTCCAAGTTCGGATTTGCTCTTGAAACAGGCGAGGCTTATGAGGCTGTCAAGAAAGCTCTTTCCCTGAAAAACATCAGACTTGTGGGACTTCATTGCCACATAGGCAGTCAGATATTCGACATAGATCCCTTTGTAAAGGCTGCGGAGGTTATGCTTGATTTTATCGCGAAAATCAAGGATGAGCTGGGCTACGAAACGGAGCAGCTTGACCTTGGCGGCGGCTTTGGCATACGCTATACCGATGAGGATAATCCCGTGGGATATGATAAATATATGGAGAGAGTTTCGGCACGAGTAAAGGAAATATGCAGGGAAAAGAATTTAAAGCAGCCCTTTATTCTTATCGAGCCGGGACGTTCCATTGCAGGCCCTGCAGGTCTTACCCTTTACAAGGCGGGAGGCAAGAAAACCATACCGAATATCCGTACATATGTTTCCATTGACGGAGGAATGGGAGATAATCCCAGATATGCCCTTTATCAGTCCAAGTATGATGCCGTTGTTGCCAACAAGGCAGGACTTGAGAGGACGGAAACCATTACCCTTGCGGGAAAATGCTGCGAAACGGGCGACCTTATCGGCGAGGGCATGAAGATACAGCCCGTTGAGGTAGGCGATATAATTGCTGTCCTTGCGACAGGCGCATATAACTATTCCATGTCCTCAAATTACAACAGAATACCCAAGCCTGCGGTCGTTTTTGTAAACGGCGACAGCAGCAGAGTTGTGGTTAAGCGTGAAACACTTGAGGATATAGTGCGCAACGATGTTGAGTAGGTTCATATAAATTTTTTACCCATTCCGTTTTTTGCGGAATGGGTATTTTTGCCGAAAAATATTCCCCCTTGACTTTTTTAACACAAGGGTCTATAATATTATATGTTATTTTAAGAAGAAAAGGCGGAAGATTTATGGAGAGTGAAAATCGTAATATTCTTGGGACAGGCGATATTAAACGTCTTATGGTTAAGTTTGCCGTGCCGAGTATCGTTGCAATGCTTGTGGGTGCGCTTTACAACATTGTGGACCAAATTTTTATAGGCAGAGAGGTAGGAATTTTGGGAAATGCAGCCACCAACGTGGCGTTCCCCTTTACTACCTCCTGCGTTGCAATAGCGCTGCTGTTCGGAATAGGCGGTGCATCCAGCTTTAACCTTGCAATGGGCAGGGGTGAAAAGGACAAGGCGGCATACTATGTGGGGAATGCGGCTTCAATGCTTGTAATCAGCGGTATCGTGCTTTTTGCTGTGGCTACGATTTTCCTCCGCCCCATGCTGATGCTTTTCGGCTCAACGGAGGAGGTGCTGGCATACGCAATGCCCTATGTCCGCATAACCGCATTCGGATTTCCCTTTCTGATACTTACCACAGGCGGTGGACACCTTATGAGAGCCGATGGAAGCCCGGGAATGACTATGCTTTGCAGCATAACCGGTGCGGTTATAAATACCGTTCTCGATGCAATTTTCGTGGTGGGCTTTAAATGGGGAATGGAGGGCGCCGCAATTGCCACGGTAATAGGTCAGGTTGTGTCGGGAATTATGGTAATTGTCTACCTTTCACGGTACAAGACCGTTAAGCTTTTCCCTAAGCATTTCAGACCCTCATTGCATTGTGTGGGCGGAATTGCAATGCTGGGAACTGCGTCATTTTTCAATCAGATAGCTATTATGATAGTGCAGGTTGTAATGAACAACCTTATGTCCTACTACGGAGCGCTTTCCCAATACG
This sequence comes from Ruminococcus sp. Zagget11, assembly GCA_001941135.1. GTDB lineage: Bacteria > Bacillota > Clostridia > Oscillospirales > Ruminococcaceae > Huintestinicola. Next base: position 22,416 of record MSHL01000042.1, on the reverse strand, counting down.
GCGAATCCATACCCCTTTCCTGTTCGGGCGTGGTTATAAAGGTAAGCCAGGTTATGTTCTCGATTGTCATAGGAATATCCCAGGGTACACAGCCGATAGAGAGCTTTAATTACGGTGCGCAAAGGTATTCCAGGGTAAAGGCGGCATACAGATATGCCCTCTATGCAGGCGGTGCGGTTGCCGTAATATCGTTCCTGCTTTATCAGATTTTCCCCCGTCAGATTATTTCCATTTTCGGACAGGACGGCGGAGAGATGTATTTTGAATTTGGCGTAAGATTTTTCCGCATATATCTTTTCGGTGCAATAGTTTCCTTTATGCAGCCGATTACATCAACGTTTTTCACATCTATCGGCAAGGCGTACAAGGGTATTTTCCTGTCCCTTACAAGGCAGATAATATTCCTGCTTCCCGCCACCCTCATACTGGCTTATTACAAGGGTATTGACGGGATAATGTATGCGGGACCCATTGCCGAATTTGCAGCGTTTTTGGTTTCCGTAATTATGATTGCCATAGAGATGAGCAAGATAAATAAGCTTGAGCAGGCGCTTCTCACCGAAGAAAAATCGGCGGTAGGTGTCTAACACCCCAGCTTTTCCATAAACTCCTCGGTAGTGTAGTTACCCGAACGGTTAAATCTGTCGAGTATAATAATTTCATTGCCCTCGCTGTTTTGGGAAAGATAGTTTACCCTTTCCGTGCAGGTGAGGGCAATTTCATATCCGTATTCGGACAATATAGGATAGCTTTCCTCGGATATAAAGCCAAATGGATAGGCGAAAACAACGGGGGATATACCGCAATTTTCCCGAAGTAAATCGGTGACGGCGGAAAGATCCTCGGAAAACAGCGATTGGTAGTCGTCAACGCTTTCCCATTCAAGCCTTGAACAGCCCTTTCTGCCGTCAAGGGAATGCATGGAATAGGTGTGCGCGCCTATTTCAACGGTGCCGTCAGCGGAAAGAGCGGATATTTCCTTCCATGTGAGATATTGGTAATAGGGATTGTGGTCGCCCTGCTCCACAGCGGATTCGCAGTAGCTGCCCACGATATTGACAATACCCTTCATGTGATATTTTTCCAGAATGGGCAGGGCGTAGGTGAGATTGTTCAAAAATCCATCGTCAAAGGTTATCATAACAGGCTTATCGGGGAGTGAGCCGTTATTTTTGCAATAGTCCAGTACCTGCTGTGCCGAAACGGCGGTGTAGCCGTTTTTTTCGAGATATGCCATGTCCTCCTCCAGTGAATCGGGAGTAATTATATAATCCCCCGTGCGGGAGGTGTCCTTTAAAACGCTGTGGTACATTATAACGGGCAGACGCACGTTATTTTGCGGGGAAATAGCATAATTCCCCTTACCCTGTCTGCAAAGGAAAATGCCTCCGAGAATAAAAGCGACAATCACCGCCGCTGCTGTAAAGCAAAGGGTATTTTTTGTGGTCATGGTCTTTTCTCCGATTTCGTAGGATAAGTGTAGTATATGATTTATTCGCGGATTATATGCACAGAGCCGCTCCATATGGATTATACCGCTTATATTCCAAATATATACATATAATAATCCTTGACAAAAGCAGGTCAATAGTGTATAATAAGGATAGGATAACGGATATACCGTTATCGGATTCAGTGAAATATTAAAAAGCCGGCGAGTCTCCGCCGTAAAGAGAGAACCTAAAAAAGCCGGTGAGTCTCCGCCGTAAAGAGAGAACCTAAAAAAGCCGGCGAGTCTCCGCCGTAAAGAGAGAACCAAAAAAATGGGGAGCATTCATTTGTTCCCCTTTTTCTATGTGATGGGGGTAGTATGAGGTTTTATTACATAAAAGATGAATATATACATTATTTGCAACGTTTTGATAACAAGGTAGAATTAAATAAAAACGAAAGCAGACCATATGTGGGAATAGTGTTTCAAGTTGGCGATATTAAATACTATGCACCGTTTACTTCTCCTAAGGCTAAACATCAAAGAATGAAAAACGGTAAGGATTTTCGCAAAATTGCAGATGGGAAATTGGGTGCAATAAACTTTAACAACATGATACCTGTGCCTGATAATGTGTTAATAATGTTAGATTTTAACAGCGTGCGTGATTTATCATATAGGAGATTATTACAGAACCAATATCGTGCTATTAAGGAAGATATGAAAGAGATAGAGGAAACTGCAAAAAAACTGAGGGATTTAATTTTAACGGAGGATAGTAATTTAACGAGTTATGACAAGCATATAAAATCCCGCTGTTGTAACTTGGCACTATTGGAAACGGTGTATTTACAATATAAGGAATAATGCAGGCTTGTTTTCAAATAGGACATTTGGTAGCAAAAATGTGGAATCACGAAAAATTTAATGTCACTTACTGTTGATTTTTGCTTTTGAATGTAGTATAATGTTGTTGGTCGGTTTTATTTTTTTGAGAAATTATTCAATAAGGGGTTTGTCCCGTTATTATATGTAAGGAGAATAGCTGTGACTGTTTCGGGAAACAGAAAGAAGAAAAAGGACAAGGACAAGCCTAAATTCAGGATATCCTTTGTTTTTCTGCTTATTTTTGCCAGCTTTGTAGCTTGCTTTACTCTGTATATGAGAAGTGATATAGATATTTCCGATGAGGGCGATACCACACTGCAAGCCCCCATTGTTACCACACAGGCTGCCTCTTCGGCGGTGGAAACAGAGAGCATTGCCCTTGATGATGAGGGGGAGATTGTTTCCACAGCGGGGATAAATCCCATTGCCCTTTGCGATGACGTGGGGGAGGAGTATTTGGAAAGCTGTATGTTTGTGGGGGATTCGCTGGTAGTGGGTCTTTCAAGCTACGGAATTATACCTGAGGACAGGGTCGTGGCAAGCATCGGCATGAGTACCATGACTATAAACGATACTTCTATTGAGCTGGCTGATGGCACATCTATGCTTGCCTGCGATATGGTGAACGCCGCCGCACCCGAAAATCTGTACATACTTTTAGGGCTTAACCTTATGAGCTACTATACGGACGAGCAGCTTCTTGCGGCATATGGAGATTTTGTGGACAGCATTGACAGGACAAATACCAATATTTACGTGATTTCCGTTCCCCCTGTGACTGCCGCAAGGGAAGAGGACGAGGAAAATCCAATACTTAATTCCGATATTGACAGCTTCAATTCGGATTTGCTGAAATTTGCCAACAGCAGGGGACTGTACTACATTGACCTGAATACTGCGCTCAAGGGCGCGGACGGACGCTTTTCGGAGGATGACGCCGAGGCGGACGGTATACATTTCAAATCGGAAACCTATACGGTGATGCTGGAATATATCCGCACACACGTTTACAATGGCTGATAATACCTTAGAGTAAGGATGGTAAAATGATATGAAGAAAACAATTGCCGCTGCGGTGTTGGCGGCTGTAATGCTTACAGGCTGCTCCGCAAATGCCGAGAGCGATACCGTATCTGCGGAGGACGATGCGATTCCTGCGGTAAATACCAATGCTTCCGCACTTTCCTCGGAGGAAACACAAACAGAGGATTCCACCGCCTATACGGAGGCTGTGACAGAGGCTCAGTCCGAAACGGAAACCACGGTGGATACTCAGACCGAAACCGCTGCGGAAGCGGTGGAGTTCAGCTGTGCCGACATTACGGCGAAAATTCTTGAGGAGGTTTCCATGTCCTCAATGGTGCAGGTGGGTTCTGACAGGATAGGGTACTATTTGGATATTGATGCGCCCGCTGACGAGGACTTTTCCATGTACATATGCGGTTCGGGAGGATTTGCGGACGAAATTGCCGTGTTTTTCCTGGAAAATATAGATGAATCCGCCCTTGAGGATGCCATTGAAAGCCGTGTGGAAACAAGAATGAAGGATTTCGAGGACTATAATCCCGATGAATCCAAAAAGCTTGAGGACACGGTAATAAAGGAAAGCAACGGGTATCTGCTTTTCTCGGTAACGGCGGATAACGACAAGGCTGTTGAGATATTCGAGAGCTTTGTTAATGCCAATTGAGAGGATCTGCACGGTTCTTTTAATATTTTTTACAAAAAAGGCTTTACAAATCTGTCTTTTTAGTGTAAAATATACGTTGTAGGCTAATATACTTTTCTTATGAAAGGAATGTTTAATTTATGGCGACCCAGCCAAAGTATAAGAGAGTTCTTCTCAAGCTCAGCGGAGAGGCGCTTGCCGGGGATAAAAAGACCGGTCTTGATTACGGCGTTATAACACCTATTTGCGAAAGCATTAAAAAGTGTGTGGATGCGGGCATACAGATAGGCATTGTTGTGGGAGGAGGAAACTTCTGGAGAGGACGTTCCAGCGGCGCTATGGACAGGACGCGTGCGGATCATATCGGTATGCTTGCCACTACCATGAATGCCCTTGCTGTTGCCGATGTACTGGAATCCCTAGGGCTTGACGTAAGAGTACAGACCGCAATTTCCATGCCGGCGGTTGCGGAGCCTTATATAAGAAATAGGGCTGTCCGTCACCTGGAAAAGGGGAGAGTAGTTATCTTCGGATGCGGTACGGGAAATCCCTTTTTCTCCACCGATACGGCATCAACCTTGAGAGCTGTCGAAATCGAGGCGGATATCGTGCTTAAAGCCACAATGGTTGACGGAGTTTACGACAAAGACCCCAATAAGTATGATGACGCCGTTAAATATGACACCATTACATTTAATGATATTCTGGTAAAGGGACTGGAGGTCATGGACAGCACCGCGGCGTCGATGTGCCGTGACAATAAGCTGCCTATCTTGGTTTTTGACCTGAGCAGACCGGATAACATATACGATGCGTGTATGGGTGAAAATGTGGGTACATTTGTCGTAGCCGAATAATTGATATTGAAAGGAATTGTTATTATGAACGAAATGGTTAAAGCCGCACAGGTAAAAATGGATAAATGCATTGCCAGCTTAGAAAGAGAGCTTTCCACTGTAAGAGCGGGCAGAGCCAATCCCGCTGTTTTGGATAAGGTTCAGGTTGATTATTACGGAATGCCCACCGCTATTAACGCAATGGCTGCGGTTTCCGCTTCCGAGGCACGTGTTTTGGTTATTCAGCCGTGGGACGTGTCCTCGCTTAAAAACATTGAAAAGGCTATTCTTGCCAGCGATATAGGTATCACCCCCACAAATGACGGAAGATGCCTGCGCCTTGCTTTCCCTCAGCCCACCGAGGAAAGAAGAAAAGAGCTTGTTAAGCAGGTTAAGGGCAACGGCGAGGAAGCAAAGGTTGTTGTAAGAAATGCCCGCAGAGATGCTATGGATAAGTTCAAGGCGGCTAAGAAAAACGGCGAGATTACCGAGGACGATGTAAAGGATTTGAAAAAGGAGCTGCAAAAGGTTACAGACAAGGCTATTGCTGCGGTTGATGCCGCTGTTGCCGACAAGGAAAAGGAAATAATGACCGTATAATCCTTATTTATTTTCCTTTAGAGGGTGGTGTCTGTTGTCTTGACGGAAAGTAAAGTCTTGCCGACTCATATCGGGATAATCATGGACGGTAACGGGAGATGGGCGAAAAAACGAGGTATGCCCAGAACCTACGGTCATCGTGAGGGTGCAAAGGTTTGCAAGAAAATAGTGAACAGGTGCATTGATTTGGGGATAAAGTATCTTACCCTTTACGCTTTTTCCACGGAGAATTGGAAGCGCCCGCAAGACGAGGTGGATGAGCTTATGCGCCTTTTTGACAAGTATCTCGATGAGATATTCGATAATCGGAAGCAGAAAGCGCGAATCCTTTTCTTGGGAGATAAAGCCCCTTTTCCTGCCCCGCTGCGTGTGAAGATGGAGAAGCTTGAACGTGAGTCGGAGGAATATTCCGATCGCACTACGGTTATGTTTGCCATGAATTACGGGGGCAGAGATGATATAGTCCATGCCGCACGCAGGGCAGCACAGCTTGTCGTTGAGGGCGGAGCAGACCCCGGAGACATTGACGAAAAAATGCTTGACAGCCTCCTGTATACCTCAGGTGCTGCCGATGCAGACCTTATAATACGTCCGGGCGGCGAGAAAAGACTGTCCAACTTTCTCCTTTGGCAGTCGGCATATGCGGAGCTTTATTTTTCAGATGTACTTTGGCCTGATTTTGACGAAAAGGAGTTAGATAAGGCGCTAAACGAGTTTGCTTTACGCAGCAGGCGTTTCGGAGGTGTATAAGCGTGAAACAGAGGATTATTACCGCTATTGTGGGAATTTCAATCGGTCTTGTGATTGTTTTCCTCAGCGATACTATCATATTTCCCATTGCTGTGGCGTTCATCTCCGCTTACTCTGTATATGAGCTGCTTAATGTGTGTCGGATGCGGAAATATCCGGTTCATTTTGCCGGATGCCTTGTTTTCACGGCTGCGATGCCTTTTTTGGCATACTTTAGGGTCGATTACGGTATAAGGTACGTTATAGTTTTTATAACGGTATTTGTGATGTTTGCGGGATATGTTGGAGACCACAAAAAGCTTCCCTTTGAAAAGCTTTGCGTGATGATAGCTGTCACGGCTCTTATATCCCTTTCCGTCACCTGTATAATTTCTTTAAAGAATATTGACGATGTTCACGGCATAATATATGTAGTAATGGCTCTTATGGCGGCATGGCTGCCCGACGGCGGCGCATACTTTGTGGGAACGGCGCTGGGTAAGCATAAGCTGTGTCCCGATATTTCCCCGAAAAAGACCGTGGAGGGCGCTATAGGCGGTGCTGTGGTTTCTGTCATAGTATTTGTAATTTTTGCCGTTTGCTATCAGAGTATTATGGCTGCGAGGGGAGTAATGTTCACGGTAAATTATCCGCTGCTTATCATTGCTGTTTTGGTTTGTGCGGTTATAGCTATAGTCGGGGATTTGTCCGCATCTCTTATCAAGCGGGAAAATGAGCTTAAGAACTTTGGCAATTTAATGCCGGGACACGGCGGCATTGTTGACCGCTTTGACAGCGTGTATTTCATACTGCCGTTTCTGCTGATTATCTTTTCCGTTTTCGATGTATTTCCCGCGGCATAAAATTAACGATTTTAACGGGGTGCTGTAGCGTCTGTCGGCGTCGGCACCTTTTCTCTCGTTGAGATAGGTCAATGCAGCTTAATTGGAGCATATCGCAATAAAAATATTCTCAGGAGATGGTGAATAATGATGCCAAGTGAGTTTCGTAAATGGAAAGAACACGTTAAGGATTCTCCGATTGATAGAGTCAAGGATGACGCACCGGAGGAAATAAAGAAAGCAATGAAGGAATATGAGGAGGAATTTTTCAGAATGACAGGCAGACACGCTCTGCTGATTGACTATTAAATGTGAAAAATAACAATTAGGGTGATTGTTTTGAATAAAACTGTAAATTTACTGGGTTCTACCGGTTCTATCGGCACTCAGACCCTTGAGGTATGCAGGAAATACGGTATTTCCGTTAACAGCCTTGCCGCAAGGTCAAGCTGTGATATGCTTATAGGGCAGGCAAGGGAGTTTAATCCGACTGCCGTTTGTATCTATGACGAGGACTGTTATACCAAGCTGAAAAACGAGCTTTTCGGTTCGGGTATTAAGGTTTTATGCGGTATGGAGGGACTGTGTACCCTCGCTGCCGACAGTAATGCGGATATTACCGTAAATGCAGTTGTGGGAATGGTTGGGTTGCGGCCGACCCTTGCAGCTATTGAAAGCGGTATGGATATTGCCCTTGCCAATAAGGAAACCCTTGTCTGCGGAGGAAAGCTTGTTATGGAATCTGCGGCGAAAAAGGGCGTGAAAATACTCCCCATTGACAGCGAGCACAGCGCAATTTTCCAGAGCATAATGGCACTGCGGGGGGAAAGGGGCAATCAGTTTAAGGGCATTATACTTACTGCATCGGGAGGTCCGTTTTACGGAAAAAAGGCGGAGGAGCTGGAAAACGTAACCATAGAACAGGCTCTGGCTCACCCCAATTGGTCAATGGGAAAGAAAATCACCGTTGACAGCGCAACAATGATGAACAAGGGACTGGAGCTTATCGAGGCGATGTGGCTTTTTGATCTGCCTCCCGAAAGTATAGAGATTGTGATTCACAGGCAGAGCATACTCCATTCCGCTGTTGTATTTTCCGACAATGCGGTGATAGGTCAGATGGGCGTACCCGATATGAAGATACCTATACAGTTTGCACTTACCTATCCCGAACGCTATGAATCCCTTTCAAAGCCGCTGAAGCTCACCGAAATCGGCACACTTACCTTTGAAAAGCCGGATTTTGATACATTTGTCTGCTTGAAAACCGCTGTGGAAGCGGCGAAAATCGGAGGAACAGCCCCTGCGGTGGTGAACGGCGCAAATGAAGCGGCGACAGCATTGTTCATTGACGGGAAAATAGGCTTTACACGTATAGGAGAGCTTGTTAGGGGCGCGTTTGATGAAATAAAATCCACGGATATAACCGATATTTCCGACTGCCTGAGGGCGGATAGGAAAGCAAGGGAATACGTTAATTCAATGTCAAAGGCTGAGTTGTGCAGCCGATAATGGTTTTCCTGAAAGGATTTTCGTTTTATGAGTACATTGCTTTCAATTTTGATTGCTGTTGTAATTTTTTTCGTGATTGTCATAGTTCATGAGTTTGGTCATTTTATCGTGGCAAAGCTTAACGGTATTCCCGTAAGTGAATTTGCCATAGGAATGGGGCCTATTCTTTTCAAAAAGCAGGGAAAGGAAACTCTTTTTACCATACGCGCCCTGCCTATAGGAGGCTTTTGCTCTATGGGCGAGGACGAGGAGGATTTGGACGGTACAGGATTTCGCAGCAAGCCTGTTTATAAGCGTATGCTTGTAATAGTGGCGGGAGCGTTTATGAATTTGCTGCTGGGACTTGTGCTGTCATTTATTGTAGTTATTCTTTCCGGAAGAGTTGTGACAACCGAGATTGCCCAAATTACCGAGGGTTCGTCCTTTGAAGCGTCGGGAATACAGGTGGGCGACAGGGTAGTCAAGGTCAACGGTATGTATGTTCTCACGGCGAATGATATAATTTTTCAGCTTGCCAACGATGAGGACGGCTATATTGATTTTGTGGTTGAACGTGACGGACAGAGGCTGGAGTTTAATTCCGTGAAGTTCAACATTACTGTTGACGAGGAAACAGGTGCAAGAACCCTTACCTATGATTTTAAGGTGCTTGCAAAGAAGCTTACCCCCTCTCAGCTTGTCCCCACAGCGTTAAAAAAATGGGCGTATAACGGACGCCTTATACTCATTTCCCTGCGTGATATTATCCGAGGAAAATACGGTATAAATGATCTTTCGGGTCCTGTGGGTATAGTTACGGTTATCAGCGATGTTGTCAGTGAAACGGGCTTTGACTTGGAATATACCCTTGAAATGGCTTTGCTTATCACGGTGAATGTGGGAATATTCAACCTTATACCATTTCCCGCTCTTGACGGAGGACGCTTTGTTTTCCTGCTTATCGAGGCGATAAGGCGTAAGCCTATAAAAGCGGAAACAGAGGGAATGATACATTTTGCGGGACTGATACTTGTGATGGGACTGGGATTTGTGGTTACCTGCAAGGATGTTATAGGCTTATTCAGATAGATTTTGTAGGGGTGATTGACGTGTCAAGAAAGGTAAAGCCCGTCAAGGTCGGCAAGCTCACACTTGACGGTGAGAAAATATATGTGCAGTCAATGCTGAACGTGCCCTCCGAGGATATTGAGGGCAATGTAAGGCAGGCGGCGGCTTTGGAAAAGGCAGGCTGCGAGATAGTAAGGGTTTCAGTGCCAAATAAATCCGCTGTGTCGCTTATATCCGCTATTAAGGAAAATATATCTATACCGCTTGTGGCTGACATTCACTTTGATTACAAGCTTGCACTGGAAAGCGCAGCTGCGGGAGCGGATAAAATAAGGATAAATCCCGGAAATATCGGAAGTATGGACAGGGTAAAGGCTGTTGCGGACGAATGTGCCCGCCGCTCTGTTCCTATCAGAATAGGGGTTAATTCCGGTTCGGTGGAAAAGGAAATACTTGCGAAATACGGTTCTCCCACTCCGCAAGCTTTGGTGGAAAGCGCTATGGGTCATGTTCGGCTTTTGGAGCAGTGTGATTTTGACGATATAGTCGTTTCCATAAAGTCCAGTAATGTACCCACTACAATAGAGGCTTACCGTTTGGCGGCACAGACCTGCGATTATCCCTTGCATTTGGGCGTTACGGAAGCGGGGATGGAGAGAATGGGACTTATTAAGTCCGCCGTGGGAATAGGCTCGCTTCTGTGCGATGGGATAGGTGAAACAATTCGTGTATCCCTCACAGATGACCCCGTAAAGGAAATTTACGCCGCAAGGGATATTCTTCGCAGCATAGGCAAGGGTCACGGCGTAAGACTGGTTTCCTGCCCCACCTGCGGAAGAACCAAGATTGACCTGGTTTCACTGGCGAAGCGCGCGGAGGAGGAGCTTTCTCGGATTGACAGCGATATAACCGTTGCGATAATGGGCTGTGCCGTAAATGGTCCCGGAGAAGCAAGAGAGGCAGATGTGGGCGTTGCGGGAGGCGACGGCTGCGGAATTATTTTCCGAAAGGGCGAAATTCTCCGCAAGGTAGATGAGGACAAGCTGCTTGAAGAGCTTATGGCGGAGGTTAAACGGATAACGGCTGATAATATAGTGGGTTGATGAGTAATGCTTATAAAAGAGCTTTTTAACGAATACAGCGATAATATTCCCGCGCCTGTGGGACGGGGAGAGCTGCTGAAAATATGCCGAAGTGCGGACGGAAAGGGTTTGTATATCTATGCAAGCTTTCCGCAGCTTCAGCGTTTTGAAAATCTGAATGATTTTGAACGTTCCTGCGGGACGGCGGTGGGTGTGGATTTTATACGGATTAAGTGCCGCTATACCCCCGATATGTTTGTGCCGAAATACGGTGCGGAGGCGGTTTTGCGCCTAAAACAGGATATGGCTGTTATAAACGGTCATCTTAACGGAGCGATATATACCTTAGACGGTGACACCCTTTCTGTTCAGCTGAAAAAGGGCGGCACTGCTTTGCTGCTTAAAGCGGGATTTGAGGAGGCTTTGTCAAAGCTGCTAAGCGAGGAATTTTCCCGAAAGATAAGCGTTAAGCTGTCCGCTGATGAAGCTTCCGCCGAGGACGATAGAAACGAGTATATGGAAACTCTTTCCGCTGCCTATGCCGATTCTGTTGTGGGGGCAAACGCAGCGGATACCCCCACAGTGCAAAGATCTGTCTCCGAACAGACCGTGTCCGTTGATTTCAAGACATTGCCGGCGCTTTCCGAGGGTGCGACAATCATCAAGGGGAAGAAGATATATGCCGACAGTGCGGTGAATATCGGCGATATTTACGAGGCAAAGCAGGAAATTGTGGTATGGGGCGATGTCTTTGATTATACCGAAAAGGAGATACGCAACAAAAAGGGCGAGGAAAAGCGTATTACCACAATCAGCATAACCGACTATACAGGTTCAATCAGCATAAAGGATTTTGCGGATAAGGACAGCGAGAACCTGCTTTCTCCGCTGAAAAAGGGCGTAACCTGCGTTATAAGGGGTAGAGTGGATTTTGATACCTTTGAGGGAGAGCTTATCCTCCGTCCCTATGATATTATGGTTGTGAAGAAAAGGGAACGCACCGACAACAGCGAGGTTAAGCGTGTTGAGCTGCATATGCATACAAATATGTCAACTATGGATGCGCTTACTCCTGCCGAAAAGCTGGTTAAACGTGCCGCATCATGGGGACATACCGCCATTGCTATAACCGACCACGGCGGAGTACAAGCATTTCCCGAGGCTGCCGCCGCCTGCAAGGCAATTCGCAAGGAGGGCAAGGACTTTAAGATAATATACGGCTGTGAGGGATATTCGGTAAATGACCTTACAAGCGCCGTTCAGGTAAACACCGATGCGGAGGTTACGGGACGGCTTATTGTGTTTGACTTGGAAACAACGGGCTTTAACGCCGTTTCCGACAGGATAACGGAATACGGTGCGGTTGCTGTGGACGATTTGGAGCTGGGGGAGAATTTCTCCACCTTTGCAAACCCTGAAAAGCCTATTCCCGAAAGGGTGGTAAAGCTGACGGGAATTACCGATGAAATGGTCAAGGACGCGCCCGGCCAAGAGGAGGCACTTCGGAAATTTGTGGAGTTTTGCGGGGAAAATCCCGTGCTTATCGCCCACAATGCGGGATTTGACACGTCGTTTATCAAGACAGCCTGCGAAAGGTACGGTATAGATTTCCGCTTTTCCGTTATCGATACGGTGGTGCTGTGCCGCAGTATGCTTCCCGAACTGAAAAAGCATAAGCTGGATATAGTTGCAAAGCATTTGGGACTGGGTGAATTTGACCACCACAGAGCCTATGAGGACGCAAGAATGCTTGCGAGGATTTTTGTAAAGCTTGCCCAGAGGCTTATGGACGAGAGCAGAATTACAAGGATCAGCGAGATAAATGTCTGCATGAAGAATGTTGACCTGAAAAAGCTGAAGCCCTATCACCAGATTATCCTTGTGAAAAACAATGCGGGACTTAAAAATCTGTACAAGCTGGTTTCTATGGGTCACCTGAACTACTACAGCCGCCGACCGAGAATACCCATGTCACAGCTTATAAAGCACAGAGAGGGACTTATTATCGGAAGTGCCTGCGAGCAGGGTGAATTGTATACGGCTGTCCGTGAGGGCAGACCTTGGGACGTGCTTTGCAAAATAGCCTCCTTTTACGATTACCTGGAGATACAGCCTATACCCAACAACGAGTTTCTTATAAGGGACGAGGATTACGAGGATATTAACTCGGTTGAGGATTTGCAGGAGCTTAACCGCAAAATAGTGGAGCTTGGCGATGCACTGGATATACCTGTGGTCGCTACCTGTGACGTGCATTTTATGAATCCAGAGGACTCTGTTTTCAGGAAAATACTTATGTACGACAAGTTTGACGATGCGGAGCATCAGCCGCCCCTTTACCTTAGAACCACCGAGGAGATGCTGGCTGAATTTCAATATCTGGGCGAGGAAAAGGCTTACGAGGTTTGCGTGACCAATACCAATAAAATCGCCGATATGGTAGACCCTGATATACAGCCGATCCCTCCCGGAACATTTACACCCAGTATGGATAATGCCGAGGAGGAGCTGCCCCGTATTACATGGGAAAGGGCTAAAGCGGTTTACGGAGATCCGCTGCCCGATATAGTGAGGGAAAGACTGGATAAGGAGCTTGGCTCTATCATAAAGAACGGATTTGCGGTTCTTTATATGATTGCCCAAAAGCTGGTTGCAAATTCCAATGAAAATGGCTATCAGGTTGGTTCGAGAGGTTCTGTGGGATCGTCCTTTGTTGCCAATATGTCGGGAATTTCCGAGGTTAATTCACTGCCGCCCCATTATCTTTGTCCCAAGTGTCATCGCAGCGAATTTTTTACAAACGGCGAGTACGGTTCGGGTTATGATATGCCTCCGAAAAAGTGCCCCGTGTGCGGTGTGGATTATATAAGGGACGGTCACGATATTCCCTTTGAAACATTTTTGGGATTTCACGGCGAAAAAGCCCCCGATATCGACCTTAATTTTTCGGGCGAATACCAGTCCCAAGCGCATAAATATACAGAAACCCTTTTCGGTAGTGAAAACGTGTTCAAGGCGGGTACTATATCTGCGGTAATGGAAAAGACCGCGTTCGGTTATGTTCAGCATTATCTTGAGGATACGGGACAGCACGTTTCCAAGGCGGAGGTAAGTCGGCTTGCACTGGGCTGTACGGGCGTAAAGCGTACCACAGGTCAGCACCCCGGAGGAATGGTCGTTGTTCCCTCCGATTACGAGGTTTACGATTTCACAGCTGTTCAGCATCCTGCCGAAGATCCCAAGTCGGATATAGTTACAACCCACTTTGACTTCCATTCCCTCCATGATACCATACTCAAGCTTGATGAGCTGGGTCACGATGTACCCACACTTTATAAGCATTTGGAGGATATGACGGGTGTAATGACAAAGGATATTTTCACGGCGGATGAAAAGGTTATGAGCCTTTATCTTTCGCCCGAGGCTCTTGGCGTTACCGCCGAGGATATAGGCTGGCAGACGGGAACGCTGGCTATTCCCGAGATGGGTACGGGATTTGCTATGCAGATGCTTGTGGAGGCAAAGCCCACCAAGTTCTCCGATTTGCTGCAAATTTCGGGACTCTCCCACGGTACGGACGTATGGCTGGGAAATGCCCAGGATCTTATCAGAAACGGCACCTGTACCATTTCCGAGGTTATAGGCTGTCGTGATGGTATTATGACATATCTTATTTATCACGGCGTTGACCCGAGCCTTTCGTTCCAGATAATGGAGATTACCCGTAAGGGAAAAGCTCCCAAGCTTCTTACCGAGGAAATGAAACAGACTATGCGGGAGCATGATGTGCCCGAGTGGTATATAGACAGCTGTCTGAAGATAAAATATATGTTCCCGAAAGCCCATGCGGCTGCATATGTAATTGCCGCCAACAAGCTTGCTTGGTACAAGGTATATTACCCCTTGGAATTTTACGCTACGGTATTTACCGTAAGAGGTGAGGACTTCGATGCGGAAACGGCTATAATGGGTAGAGATGCGGTAAAGGCAAAGATGGCTGCTATCAAGGCTAAGGGAAATGATAAAACCGCAAAGGACGACGGCACGTATGATATGCTGCTTATCGTAAACGAGATGATGGCGAGAGGGTACAGCTTCCTGCCGATAGATATTTACAAGTCCCACGCCACAAAATACGTGGTGGAGGACGGCAAAATAAGGCTGCCTTTCTGCTCCGTAAAGGGCGTGGGAGAAAATGCCGCAAAATATCTGTACAAGGCTGTCCACGAGGGAGATTTTATCTCCATTGAGGAGCTTCAGGAAAAGAGCGGTGTTTCGGCAACTATCATTGAAACACTTGAAAGCATAGGGGCAATGGGCGATCTTCCCAAGACTGCGCAAATATCCCTATTTTAGAGATGTAATAGACTATTTTTACAAAAATCACTGCCGAAATTCGGAACAGGTTGTTGTAATAGCCGAAAAATATTCGGCGTTTCGGGATTGACTTGACAAAAGCTGCGGCATATGGTATCATTTTGTTGTGATAGCATGATACCGCATTATCACTTTAATGCAATAAAGTAGGAGAGTATAAATGAAAAGCTATGATTTAATTACCCCGGAGGGAACGAGGGATTTACTGTTTGAGGACTGTTCAGCCGTTACAGCGGTTGAGAACGGTTTACAGGGTATATTCAAGGCAAAGGGATATTCACAGGTTATGACACCGGGACTTGAATTTTACGATGTTTTTAACATGAAGTCACGCTATTTTCCCCAAGAAACCCTTTATAAGCTGACCGATGCAAAAAATCGGCTTCTCGTGGTTCGCCCCGATTCCACCATGCCTATAGCTAGGCTTGCCGCTACAAGGCTGAGAACCCAGTCACTGCCCATCAGACTTTGCTACAGCCAGAGCGTATTCAGAAGCAGACCTGGTATGAGAGGGCGCAGTGATGAAATCCGCCAGACGGGAATTGAGCTTATAGGCTCGTCCTCAAAGAGAGCGGATTTGGAGATAATTGCGAATGCGCTGGAAGCACTGACATTCTGCCACAGAAGCGGAGCAAGGCTTGAAATCGGTCATATAGGCTTTTTCAAAAGGCTTGTGGCACTCCTTGGCGCTACATATGATGAGGTTGAGCAGATACGCTCGCTGATTGAGGTAAAGAATTACCCTGTTCTTAACGATGTCCTTGACAGCTTCGGGGATAATCGTGCCGCAAAGACTTTAAAGCTCTTGCCAAGGCTGTTTGGCGGCGAGGAGGTATTCGAGTCGGCGGCTGTGCTTTACGAGGACGATGAGCTAAAGCAGGTATTGGAGGAGCTTAGGGATATCTACAGTCAAGCGTGCAGACTGGGCTTTGATGTGGAAATAACCATTGATTTGGGACTGGTAAACCGTATGGATTACTATACGGGGACGGTCATCAAGGGATATATTGCAGGGTGTGCGGACGCAGTTATTTCGGGCGGACGGTATGACGGTCTGCTTAATGAATTCGGTTACGATGTCCCCGCTGCGGGATTTGCGGTTAATGTGAACGCCGCTGCGGAGTCGTACAAAAAGCATTGCGGCTGTGAGCTAAGCCCATGTGAGGTGCTTGTTTTCGGTGAGCAGGGCTGCGAGGCAAAGGCGCTTAATCTTTGCCGTAAGCTGTGCGAAAGCGGTGTGACTGCCGAAAACAGCGTTGCGGAAACCATTGAGGAGGCAAGAGCCTATGCTGTGGAAAAGGGAATTTCACGGATAGAGATTGTTTCCGACAACAGTGTAACCGAGGAATAGATTGGGGGAAATTTTTCAGTGGAAAACAGACCTATAAGAATTGCCCTTACCAAGGGCAGACTTGAAAAGGATACAGTGGGACTTCTCGAAAAGCTGGGATATGACTGCTCCGCCATAAGGGATAAGGGCAGACGGCTTATTCTCCCTGTGGGAGATTCGATTGAGGTTGTTCTTGCAAAGGCGGCGGACGTAATTACCTATGTGGAAAACGGCGTTTGCGATTTGGGCGTTGTGGGCAAGGATACCATAATGGAAATGGGCGGCAAGTTCTTTGAGCTTTCCGATTTAGGCTTCGGAAGATGCAGATTTGCCCTTGCGGGTAAAAAGGGCGGAAGCTTTTACGGCGGCTACGGAGTAAAGACGATTGCCACAAAATACCCCAATGTAGCCCGTTCGTTTTTCGAGAAAAAGAATATGGACGTGGATATAGTCAAGATTGAGGGAAGCGTGGAGCTTGCACCTCTTCTCGGACTGTCCCATGCGATTGTGGATATAGTTGAAACGGGTACAACCCTTAAGGAAAACGGTCTTGAGGTGTACGAGGAAATATGCCCCATTTCCGCAAGGCTCATAGCGAATATGGTTTCACTGAAGCTGAGAAAATCGGAGATTGAGGCTCTGATTGCGGAGATTGAGGAAAAGACAAAGGAATAGGAGGTTTACGGAGCAATGATAAAAAAAATAATAGCCGACGGTACTACCGAGAAAAGCTTTCTCAAAGAGGTGGAAAAGCGGAACGGCGAAACGGATAAGAAGATTTCCCAGATTGTTTCGGATATTATAGAAAATGTTAGGGAAAAGGGCGATGAGGCTGTTAAGGAATATACTCTGAAATTCGACGGCAAGCTGCCCGAATATTATGAAGTTCCCCGTGATGTGATTAACGATGCCCTTACAAATGCGGACAGCGATTTCACCACCGCACTTCTCAACTGCATGGAGAATATTTCCGAATTTCACAACAGGCAGAAAGAGCAGAGCTTTATCGATCCTAAGGGCAATGGCTGTATACTGGGTCAGAGAGTCCGCGGTCTTGAAAGGGTGGGGCTGTATGTTCCCGGAGGGACTGCCGCATATCCCTCCAGCGTGCTTATGAACGCTGTTCCCGCAAAGATTGCGGGGGTAAAGGAAATTATTATGACAACCCCTCCCGGAAAGGACGGAAAGCCCAATCCCGATATACTTGCCGCTGCCGCAATTGCGGGAGTGGACAGGGTATTCATGTGCGGGGGCGCGCAGGCTGTGGCGGCTCTTGCTTACGGCACGGACGCTATACCGAGAGTGGATAAGATAGTGGGTCCCGGAAATATATTTGTTGCCACTGCCAAGAAGCTTCTTTACGGCAAGGTTGATATAGATATGATAGCGGGTCCCAGTGAAATACTTATTGTTGCGGATAAAACCGCCAATCCCGTTTTCTGCGCGGCGGATCTTATGTCCCAAGCGGAGCATGATAAAATCGCAAGCGCAATACTTATTACCGACAGCGAGGAAATTGCCGACAAGACCATTGAGGAGCTTGAAAAACAGATGACTGCACTGGAGAGAAAGGATATTATCCGCGCATCTATCGACAGCTTTGGTGCGGTAATTGTTACCGAGAGCGTGGATAAGGCTGTGGAGCTTGCCAACTCCCTTGCCCCCGAGCATTTGGAGCTTATGGTGGATAATCCCATGTCATGGCTTGGTAAGGTGGACAACGCAGGTTCTGTGTTTATGGGTAAATACAGTCCCGAGCCCTTGGGAGATTACTTTGCGGGACCTAACCACGTTCTTCCCACAGGAGGTACGGCAAGATTTTTCTCCCCTCTTTCCGTAAACAGCTTTACAAAGCGGTCACAGTTTATATATTACACCGAGCAGGCGCTTCTGGACGCTAAGGACGATATAGTTACCGTAGCCGACAGGGAGGGTCTTACCGCCCACGCTCACGCAATTAAGGTGAGATTTGAATAAAGCTGATTTATGTTCGGAGGGTAGATAACAGTGTCTTATGAGCTTAATAAGAAAATCCGCAAGATAGAGCCTTACGAGGCTGTTTACAAGTACTACGACATTAAACTGGACGCAAACGAATCATGCTTTGATATAAGCCGTGAAATGGTGGACGAAATTGCCGAAGCGGTGAAGAACGTCAGCTTTAACCGCTACCCCGATCCCACCGCGGCGGAGGTAGTGATAAGGTTTGCACAGTATTACGGTATTCGACCGGAATATGTCACTGCCGCCAACGGCTCTGACGAGATGATAAGTATACTGCTCAGTGCCTTTATCGAAAAGGACGATATGGTGGTTACTCTTTCCCCCGACTTCTCCATGTATGCGTTTTACGGGTATCTCTACGAGGCGAAAATCACCAATCTTCCAAAGGATAATTCCTTGCAGATAAATGTGGGAAAGGTTATAGATTACTGCAACACCCACGATGTAAAGGCGCTTATCTTCTCCAACCCCTGCAATCCCACATCGCTGGGACTTAGCCGTGAGGACGTGGTGCGTCTTGTCAAAAACGTGTTCTGCCTTGTGGTCATCGATGAAGCGTATATGGACTTTTACGGCGAATCGGTTATGGATTTGGTGGACGAATACGATAATCTTGTGGTGCTGAAAACCTGTTCAAAGGCTATGGGCATGGCGGGACTGCGATTGGGCTTTGCCGTGGCGGGAGAGAATATAAGCACCGCCCTTAGAACGGTAAAATCACCCTATAACGTCAATTCCCTTACACAGGCTGTTTGCAGTGCGGTACTGAAAAACAAGGCGCTTATCAGCGAGCATACCGTTGAGATCATTGAGAGCCGCAAGCTGCTTCAAAGCAGGCTGCACGCTCTTTCCAAAAAGTATTCCGCACTGGAAAAGGTATATGACTCCGTTACAAACTTTGTTTTCGTCAAGTCCTCGGTGTCCGAGATGATATGCGATAAGCTGCTGGAGAAATCCATATCCGTATACTGTCTTGGGTCATATTTCCGTGTTACGGCGGGTACTTTGGAGGAGGACGAAATATTCTTAACGGAGCTTGAAAAAATTCTTGCCGCGGACTACACGGAGGAATAGGGAGGTATTTTTATGGAGGACTTTTCAAGAAGAGCAGCCGTTTCCCGTAAAACCAATGAAACCGATATATCCGTTTCCATAAACCTTGATGGCAGCGGCAAGCACAATATTGATACGGGAATAGGCTTTTTTGACCATATGCTGACAGCATTTAGCGTTCATTCGGGGTTTGACTTAGATATGGCTGTTGAGGGCGATTTGTACGTTGACGGTCATCACTCCGTGGAGGATGCGGGCATTGTGCTGGGAATGGCTTTTAAAAAGGCTCTCGGAAGCGCAAAGGGTATTAATCGCTACGGAACAGCATTTATTCCCATGGACGAAAGCCTTGGATTTTGCTGTCTGGATATAAGCAACAGACCCTTTATTGTGTTTGAATGTGATTACAGCGACAGCCGAACAGGGGATTACGACAACTGCCTTACGGAGGAATTTTTCAGGGCATTCGCCTTTAATGCGGGTATTACATTGCATTTGAAGTGCCCTTACGGCAAAAACGACCACCACAAGATGGAGGCTTTATTCAAGGCTTTCGCCCATGCTCTTGCAAAGGCGTGTGCGTACAACGGTGACGATATGCTTCTGTCCACAAAAGGGGTGCTTTAAAGATGATTGCGATTATCGATTACGGTGCGGGAAATATATTTTCCGTGAAAAATGCCTGTGATTATTTGGGACTGCCTGCCGTCCTTACCAAGGACAAGGGTGAAATAGAGTCGGCTGACGGAATGATACTTCCGGGAGTGGGTGCTTTTCCGTGGGCGATGAAGCAGCTTGAACAGGCGAACCTTGTGGAAACCATCAAGGAGCAGGCGGAGGAAAAACCGCTGTTGGGGATATGTCTTGGTATGCAAATGCTTTTCTCAAAGGGATATGAATTTGAGGAAACGGAGGGCTTGGGGCTGATTGAGGGAAGTGTGGAGCTAATGCGTCCCGAGGGGCTGTCAATTCCCCATATCGGCTGGAATAAGCTTATTGTAAATCATGATTGTCCGCTGCTGCACGGTCTTTCCGATGATGAATATGTATATTTCGTTCATTCCTACGGGGCAAAGTGCGCAGATGAAAACCTTATGGCATACTGCGAATACGGGGACATGGTTACGGCGCTTGCCGCAAAGGGCAATGTGTACGGCTGCCAGTTCCACCCCGAAAAAAGCAGTAAGACGGGGCTTGCAATATTGAAGAATTTTGCAGCTTTAATGGAAGATAGAAAATAGAAGTAAGAGGATAGATTTGGGCGGGCGGGGTGTTCCCGCTGCCACCGCCTCAACCGCCGTGCATAGCTACGCAATGCTTTTTGCCGTTCTTGAAGAGCGCAAGTAAGCCAACCGACGGTTAAAGGCGGGCAATAAAGCAGGGCAATTCAAGAATATCTAAAGGCGGCGGTTGAGGCGGTGGCTGCGGTCACAGACCGCTCTATTCTCTAATTTCTATTTTCTATTCAGGAGGAATTTAATATGCTTGCAAAGAGAATTATACCTTGCCTTGATGTGCGGGAGGGAAAGGTCGTCAAGGGTGTAAATTTCGTCGGAATAAAAGAAGTGGGCGACCCCGTGGAATGTGCCGCCGCATATGACGCACAGGGCGCGGACGAGATCGTTTTCCTCGATATAATCGCCTCCCACGAGGGTCGGGGTACAATGCTTGACGTTGTAAGACGAACGGCGAAAAAGGTCTTTGTACCCCTTACCGTTGGCGGCGGAATACGTACAATAGATGATTTTCGTGACACACTCAGAGCGGGCGCCGACAAGGTTTCGGTAAATTCCGCGGCGGTGAGAAATCCACAGCTTATTTCCCAAGCGGCGGATATATTCGGCTGTCAGTGCGTGGTCACCGCAATTGACGCGAAAAAATGTCCCGACGGTCATTATACTGTCGTAATCAACGGGGGCAGAATAGATATGCAGATGGACGCAGTGAAATGGGCTAAAAGGGTTGAAGCCCTGGGCGCGGGTGAAATACTGCTTACCAGTATGGATACCGACGGCGTAAAGGGCGGATTCGATATCGATATGCTGAATGCGGTTTGCAGTGTGGTAAAAATTCCTGTTATCGCCAGCGGAGGCTGCGGGTCGTTGGAGCATTTCACAGATGTCTTTGAGAAGACCAATTCGGCGGCGGCATTGGCGGCATCGCTTTTCCACTACGGAGAGCTTACCGTGGGCGAGGTAAAGACGGAGCTTAAGAAACACGGTATACCCGTGAGAATGGTGTGATAGAAATGGGCTTTATAGAAGAAACGGACAGCCTTATGCTGGATTTTGACAAAATAGCGTCGATTGACCCGCAAAATAAAGTGATACCCGTTGCCGTGCAGAATTACGATACAAAAGAGGTTATCCTTGTGGCATATGTAAACGAGGAAGCCCTGCGTGAATCCATAAGGCTGAAAAAGGCGGTGTTCTGGAGTACATCGAGGAAAAAGCTTTGGTTCAAGGGAGCGGAGTCGGGTAATACATTTACCCTGTGCCATATTTTTGTGAACTGCGAGCAAAATTCACTGGTATATCAGGTGTTGCCCGATAAGGGTAATATTTGTCACACAAGCTATAAAGGCGTGGCGAACAACTGCTTTTACCGCGAATTGGATATGGAAAATATGAAACTTATAAATCTGAATGAGAGGGAAATAAAATGAGCGAGCTTAATATACTTTACGAGGTATGCATGAGCCGTAAGGCTGATTATGAAAACGGAACAGCCGATGAAAGCTCTTACACCTGTTATCTTTACTCCAAGGGAGTGGATAAGATATGCAAAAAGTGCGGTGAGGAATGTACCGAAATGGTAATAGCCGCAAAGAACAACGACAATAACGAATTGAAGAACGAGGTAGCGGATTTATTTTATCATGTCTGTGTGCTTTGTGCGGAGCGTGGATTGGACATAGCCGAGGTTGAGGCGGAGCTTGAGGCAAGGAGCAACAAAATCGGCAATAAAAAGCAGTTTCATGTGACGGATAAGAACAGATGGCGGACAGCATAGAAG
>MSHL01000041.1 GCA_001941135.1 Ruminococcus sp. Zagget11 | reverse complement strand
AAGTAATTAACTTAACTGCTTGTTTTATAAGGGCCATTAGCTCAGTTGGTCAGAGCAACCGGCTCATAACCGGTCGGTCCTGGGTTCGAGTCCCCGATGGCCCATTTTAGGGGTATAGCTCAGCAGGTAGAGCAGCGGTCTCCAAAACCGCGTGTCGTGAGTTCGATTCTTACTGCCCCTGCCATTCAAAGTCCCGCAAACAAAGCGTTTGCGGGACTTTTTGTTTTTGTTCCGGATAACGATAATTTGCCGTTTTTTCCGCTTTTTTGACCTTTTTCTATGATTTTTTGTCGTCAAAGTGTCGTCAAAAATCTTTAATATACTGCCTCACCTGCAAATGAACTTTCATAAACGTGACATTATTGTGCCTTTTCTGAATGGTGCGGAGAGGGGGTAATGTACGGTTGTCATTATTTTCATTAACGTTAATCTATATCTGCTTATTATTGTATGCATAACCAAAGTGAATAGGTGGCGCAGTGACAGAAATATAAACAAATTCAGTGTCGCCGTTATTTAACAGTCCGTGTATATCTTTATCAGCAAATCTTACAACATCTCCTGCCTTAAATGTCATTTCCTTGTTATCGGCGAGAAGCAGCTTTCCAACGCCCTTTGTGGCATACCATATCTGTTCGGAGGTATCATGAGTATGTCTTGGCTGGGTTGCTCCTATTTCAAGATGTACTTCTGTAATTGTTACACGTTTGCTTTGTGAATTATCCGAATTGAGAAGCTGTCGTGAAACAACACCGGGATTAGATAATTCCACTATTTTTTCCTTACTTATAAATTCCATGATTAATCCCTCACACTATTTATTTTTAAATGGTATCATAGCATTGGTATAATTTTCAGAATCCTGCATCGTAGCGTAAGCTTTTTAACCTGTCATACCAAAGGTATAGGTAAATTGTATCACAGCATTGCTGCCACTGTCAACTGTATCCTGCAAATAATTGATTAAACAAATATGTTAAGATTGCAATTACAAATTTCCCGATTTAAAACTCGATAACCATAAATTATGGTATTCAAGCTGTTCCTCTATTGTTGCAGGAGTTAGGGACGGTTCATATTCAAACAAATCTACAATATTATCATTTGATGCCTGCTTTCCTATCTCTTGTATATAACCTGTTTTGCAGCAGCCCATAGACATTTGCATGGGAGAAGGATAGACTTCTTTCATTGCCCCGTTACATAGCAATTGCATAGACTTTCTTTGCAAGTATTCCCTGAACATTAACAGTGCCTTAAAATAGTTTTCTTCACTGAAATTATATTCTTGCCCTTTGAATGTAACAGCCATTTTAATATTGTCACGATTGCATGGGTCTTCATCATATAAAGTAACCGTCGCCGAAAATTTTTCACCGGAAACTTTGCTTAAAATCATTAAATTAATTTGCTCATCGAACATAATATTAACCACCCCTATAATTTGGAGTTTTGCACTTCTTATGATTTACAGAAATAGGCTCTTGGAACGTACCGAGAGCCTATTTCAAAACAAATGTGAGTAATTGCAGCTAAAGAATTAATGCCAAAACTGCTGTTGGAATGATGTCATAAGCATAGCTGCAGACAGTGACATCTCCCCATTGGTAATGATTTCGCCTGCATTCAGTAAGGATTGTCATAGGTGTACTCTACGGTTTGGTAAAGCTCCGCAACGAGACGGTTTGTTCCGTGAAGAAATTAAATCGCATTATGCCAAATTAATTCTGAATACAATCGGATATTCGGTTTCAATTTCTTTCGGAATATTCATATGAAGCCCATCGCCGTCACGTTTGTAGGAAATTTTTCCGTCATAACCCAAAAGATCAACATCATTTATAATTCCGTTAAAGAGAGGCTTTACGCTCGCATCGACATCGGCAAGTGATTTAACTGTGATACTGCCGCTTTTAGCCGGATTCATAGCGAAAATGTAGATGTTGTCGCCATTTACAGTGAATCTGAAGTCCTTATCTGTGTATTCTGTTTCCGCTCCATCGCTAAACTGACCTTCCTTGGTTTGTGTCGGTCCCTCCTCGGAGTACCTCCAGACTGAGGAGCCGTAAATTCCCTCACCGTTGGTTCTAAGCCAGCGTCCTATTTCCAAAAGGATTGATCTGTCCTCATCAGGTATAGTTCCGTCCGCTTTCGGACCGATGTTCAGAAGTAATCTTCCGTTTTTGCTGACAACGTCAATTAGATTGCAAATAATCTCATTCGCTGTCTTATAGCTGTTATTTTCTGTATAGCACCATGAATTTCTGGCTACCGATGTGTCGGTTTGCCAAATATAGGGCTTTGCATCGGCAAATTGTCCTCGTTCAATATCTACAACTGCAGTACCGAACATGAAAGCATCGTGCTTGTAGTTGATTACGACCTCAGTGCCTCTCTCTATGGCACGATTATAGTAGTAAGCCGCAAATTTCCGTAAGTACGGTTTAACTGCACTATGCTGAATCCACCAGTCAAAATAGAAAATTTTGGGATTATAGTTGTCCACAATCTCGCAGCATCTGACAAGCCAATCTTCAAGGAAGCTTTTAGTCGGTGTCGGAGTGGAAAACAGGTCATGAAGCTCTCGTTCAGGCATAGCGGGATAGTAGAAATCGCCCTCTTTTTCGTTGTCGGTAATGTCGCTCTCAAATTCCCTGCCATGTCCCATAAAAAACCAGTGTTCCACACGGTGAGAAGAGGCGCCGTTCACTAACCCAAGTGAATTCGTACTTTTCGATATTTCGCCAAGAATATCTATCTGAGGACCCATTTCATATGAATTCCAATGTGAAATACTGCTCTTATACAGTTGAAAGCCGTTATGATGCTCGGCAACAGGAACAACATACTCTGCGCCTGCATTTTTAAAAAGCTCCACCCATTCGTCCGAATTGAAATTCTCCGCTTTAAACATGGGGATAAAGTCTTTGTAGCCGAAATCCTTGTGGCTGCCGTAGGTAGCGATGTGATGCTTATACTCAGGGGAATCCTGTATATACATATTTCTCGAATACCATTCATTGCCGAATGCAGGAACGCTGAATAATCCCCAGTGAATAAATATTCCGAACTTTGCATCTTGATACCACTTTGGAACGGTATATTGAGAGAGTGACTTCCAAGTGTCCTTGTATTTCCCTGATGCTATAACATTGTCTATTTTTTTAAGTAATCTTCCTTGAATCCCATTGCAGATTACCTCCTAACTGAATTTAGTTTGTCATATTATATTGAAAAAAAGTGTATTTGTCAAGAGGAGAACAGTTGGTTTTTAAAATTCGTCTAAACATCTAAAATTAAAAAATATATCAGTGAAATATGCATAAAAATGTTAAGTGAGGGAATAGCAGTCAAGAAATAAGAGGAAGAATTAGATGCTTCCAAGTTAAAAGGATTAGAAAAGCCAAGAAATAGTGGAACAGACACCGGCGGTAGAGAGAATTATGCGCCGAATCTAACAAAAAATTCACCAATCGGTAATAGCCTTGTCCTCACTGTTAAAGGAGATACTGCTGCCGCCCGTCTTTCTCAAAATTGCGAATACCGCGCAATATGCGTGTTCTTCATCGGGATATGTTCCCGTTGTTTATTTTGAATTGTTTTTGCGTCTTCAAAACTTGAAATCAACCATCATTCATTGAGGTCATTTTCACGAAAACGTGAGCCTTAATATTGACCTATTATATGACGCCTTTATCCGAATATCAAAGTGTCAAAATATAACTCATTCCCGCAATTACTTTTCTGTCTTCCGGCATAGTTATAAACTTCTTTAATGGGATAACTCCCTCAATTATTTCATAATACTCAAGTCTTGTCAGGAAAATAATTGTATGCGAAGAACAGCTGTTAAGCATATGATACAAGACACGATAGAACTCATTAAAATATTTCTTATGGATTATCAACGGATAAAGACAATATTCTTTTGCATAAGTGTCTGTCCATATTGGGTAAATATTTCCGTACTCTTTTTCATAGGACTCTGCCCCTCGCGGATAAATATTACCATATTCTTCTTCCCCCCCCCCCCATGATTACATCGCAAAACTCGTCCATTTTTAAAATATATTCTTCATAATCATCTTCCTTGATTACCGTAGGTGATATAGAATACCAGCACCCTTTGCATACGGCAAGAAATTTATACTTTTCTTCCCACCCGAAGGATTCATCCTTTTCAATTTTCAACAAATCGAAATCCCTGCTGTAATCGTTGTAATCATTTAAAGACAAAATTCGGAAATTCATTATCATATTATCATCCTCCGTCAAATAATTTGCAGGTGCAGCTTTTTCGCGGTATCGATAAAACCTGTAGCAATAATATCCCAAATTATCCTCTAAACAGTCAGCAATATATCATTTTAACCTTGCTGGTTTATTGGGATTTGACAGATCCCATTTATGCTTGTATGGAAATTTCGGATTACTTTCGTGCAACCCCATAACAACAGCAAACCCGCTTGAATACTGTATTTGCGGCATTCAAACGGGTTTTGGCTTTAAGCTTGTGACGGGACTCGAACCTGCGACCTGCTCATTACGAATGAGCTGCACTACCAACTGTGCTACACAAGCATTTTCAACGTCCGTGTTACATTATACACCGAGGAAAGAAAAAAGTCAAGTGAAATTTTCAAAAAATATTTGAATTTTCACAAATTATATGTTATAATGTATACGTATACTTTTGCAGCCTGTCTAATGCGGCTTGAAATCATCGTTTTTCTTAAAGATTGCTATTTCCGATCGGATTCGATCGGCGTATATATTGGAGGTAAATTATGTCTGCTAAGAAGAGAAGAAGAAGAAACAACGGTTCTGTCAATGTGGTTGAAATAGTGGTTGTTGCGGTGCTTGTACTGCTGATTGCCGTAATGCTGTTCCTCTATTTCTCTTTCAGTAAGAGCGGTTCGGCACCGAGTATATTCGGCTATACTATCTATCAGACAAAGGCGGTTAATATGGCGCCGGAGGTGCCTGCCAATACAGCTATTATCGCAAAGGCGTCCGAGATAGAGAATATCAAGGTAGGCAGTGCAATTCTTTGCAAAATAGGCGATGATACCATTCTTACAAGGGTTGTGCAGATAGTTTCCGAATACGGCGAGATTTCTTACGTGGTACGCTTTGACACCGCCGCCGAAAACGATACCTTTCTTATTCCCAGAGAAAATGTCATAGCAAAGGCAATTTGGTACAGCAGCGGCCTTGGCAGTCTGCTCACCTTTGTTACGTCCACATTTGGCATAATGCTTGTGATTATCATACCCAGCTTTATAATTATACTCATTCAGGTTGTGAAAATTGTAAATATAAAGCGTATGGAGGAGGACTCCAAAAGCCTTGACGATTTGGAGGATATTATGGACGAGGCGGACAAGGGAGGATTTACTATCAGCAGCCCCAAGGTAAATACCGATGTCCCCGAAACTGATGTGCCCGTTTCCCCGAAACGCTCCGCACCCCTGTTTTCCTATGACGATGCGGGGAATACCAAGAATGATACTGCGCCGAAATCGGTAAAGCCCGCCGTGCGCACCGAACAGACAGCTAACCCTGTACAGCCTCAGCCCCAAAGACAGCCCCGACGCGTTCGGGATATAGGCGAGAGCGCGGTTATTGCGGAGGACTTCGGCAGCAGCTTTGAGGAGCTGAAAAACAATTCGTTAAGCAGTCTCGGCGAAAGCAAGATGAATTTCTCCTTTACCGGTGCATTGCCGTCAGGCAGCGGCAAGTCGGCAGATCTAACGCCCGCGGACAGCGCTTACGAGGATGAGGATGTGACGGAGAGCGTTTCATTCCCTGCCGAGGAGGATATATCATCTGATTCCGAGAAAACCAATAAAAGAGAAAACAATTTAGACGCTATTACCGAGCTTATGAGCATGATAGATGCGGAGGAAACCAAACTGAACAAGTAATTGCACTGTAAAATAAAAAAATAGCGGGAGGATTATTATGGCGGAAAAAAGAAGATATAATGTATCGTTAAAATTGATAATAGATGAATTTCACCTTGAGGTGCTTCATCTTCCTGTGGACGCGGCAAAGCTTAATGTGTCGGAAAACGAGGTCAATCGTCCGGGACTCCAGCTTGCGGGCTTTTACGAGTATTTTAACAATGAAAGAATACAAATTGTGGGAAAGACAGAATTTGCATTTCTTACAACTATGGAGGAAAATGTCCGCAGTGAAAGATTGGAAATGCTTTTTGCACAGAACGTACCCTGCATTATAATAACAAGAGAGCTGCCCTATTTTCCCGAAATGGTTGACCTTGCCACAAAATATGAGATACCTCTTTTGCGAAGCAAGGACAGCACATCATCCTTTATGGCGGCGCTTATCGCGTTTCTTAACCTGCACTTAGCGCCGAGAATCACCCGTCACGGCGTGCTTATAGAGATATACGGCGAGGGCGTCCTTATCCTCGGAGAATCGGGTGTGGGCAAGAGTGAAACCGCTGTGGAGCTTATAAAAAGAGGACACAGGCTTGTTGCGGACGATGCTGTGGAAATTCGCCGCGTTTCCAACATAAGTCTTGTAGGCTCTTCTCCCGAAAACATACGTCACTTCTTAGAGCTTAGGGGAATAGGAATTGTCAATGCAAGACAGCTTTTCGGTATGGGTGCGATTAAGACCACCGAAAAAATCGACCTTATTGTGGAGCTGGAGCCGTGGGATAACGAAAAGGTTTATGACAGAATGGGCGTTGACAGCGAATATACGTCTATTTTGGGCGTAAAAGTCCCCTGTATCACCATTCCCGTAAAGCCGGGACGTAACCTTGCGGTTATATTGGAGGTTGCCGCTATGAACAACCGTCAAAAGAAAATGGGCTACAATGCGGCTCAGGATCTTCTTGACAACTTAGGATTAGAGGTTGACCACAAGGACAATATCAAGAAGTGGGATATTTATTAATATGGAAATATTTGCGGATATGCACACCCATACTGTGGCATCGACCCACGCCTATTCCACTATAATGGAAATGGCGAAAGCGGCACAGGAAAGGGGATTGGAGTTTTTAGCCTGCACCGATCATACACCTGCTTCCGTTGACGGTCCTCACTTATGGCATTTTCATAATCTTCATAAAGCCATACCTCGATACCTTTACGGCGTGGGGATAATTTACGGCGCGGAGGCGAGCGTTGCCGACTACAGCGGCAGGCTGGATTTTCCCGATGAGGAGTGTGAAAAGCTTGATTGGATAGTGGGATCGGTTCACACGGAAATCCTCCCCTCGGGGACATTGGAGCAGAACACAGCCGCATATCTTGGACTTGCGACCAATCCTTTTGTAAAGGTTATCGGTCACCCTGCCAATGCTAAGTTTGACTTTGACTATGAAACCGCAGTCAAGGCATTTGCGGCGAACAATAAGCTTGTGGAGGTAAATGAAAACACCCTGCTTTGGAAGAATTCCGAGGCTTGTTACCGCAAGCTGCTGCCTGTGTGCAGGAAACACGATGTTCGGCTTATAGTGAATACCGACGCGCATTTTTGCGGTGCGGTGGGAAAGGCGGAAAGATCCCTTGCACTGCTGTCGGAGCTTGACTATCCCAAAGAGCTTATAGTCAATATCCGCAGGGGAAACGGAGATACACCGCTGCAGCGCTTTCTAAAGGATATTTGTTCGGAGTAATGTATACTATTTTTCATTGAAATTATATATAATTTAAACATGGTGTTGTGAACATACATTATGTAAAGGCAGGATATGTTTTTATGGGCGATATTTCTAAAGAGTGTATTGCGGAAATATGCGGGATAGCTGAAAAACACGGTACAAAGGCTCTTGTGAAGGAGCCTTTAAGCCGTCATACCTCCTTTAAGGTGGGCGGAGAATGCGCTTGCTTTGCGGAGATAAACAGCGCGGAATGTCTGACCGATATGCTGGGGTATATCCGTGCTAACCGAGTACCCTACTATATTATAGGGAGAGGCACTAACCTTATTGTGGACGATGGATATATTCCCTTTATTTTCCTGCATTTAGGCAGCGGATTTGCCGATATGCGGGTGGAGGGCGACAGGATAATATGTCAATCGGGGGCATCCCTTTCGGCTGTATGCGGATTTGCCGCGGATAATTCCCTTACGGGACTTGAATTTGCCTACGGTATTCCCGGGAGAATAGGCGGTGCTGTTTTCATGAATGCGGGCGCATACGGCGGAGAGATGAAGGGCGTAACCGCTTATGCCAAGGCGATAGACGAAAACGGCTGTGTTAAGCGTTTTGAGGGAAAAGACCTTAAATTCAGCTACCGCAAAAGCATCTTTTCGGAAAATAGGTACATTATCACAGAGGTGTGCCTAAAGCTGAATAAGGGTGATAAATCCGAGATAACCGCCAAAATGAATGAGCTTATGCAGCGGCGCCGCGATAAGCAGCCTATAGAGCTGCCCAGTGCGGGAAGCACCTTTAAACGTCCGATAGGCAGCTATGCGGGTATGCTTATCGAGCAATGTGGACTGAAAGGCTATCGCTGCGGCGGCGCTATGGTCAGTGAAAAGCACAGTGGTTTTGTGGTGAATGTGGATAATGCTTCCTTTTCCGATATAATGGCTGTTATTGAACACGTTCGTGAAGCGGTTTACGAAAAGACCGGCTATTTGTTGGAATGTGAACCGGAAATTATCCGCGCACAGAGGTGAATGTAATGGAATTTTTAATTGTAACGGGAATGTCGGGCGCGGGAAAGTCCACTGCAATAAACGTGCTTGAGGACATAGGCTATTATTGCATTGACAATATCCCACCCCAGCTTATACCTAAGTTTGCGGATATATGCGCCAGATCAAACGACATGATAGATAAGGTTGCCATCGTCACCGATATAAGGGGCGGCGAGCTTTTCTATCAGCTGGACGGCAGCCTTGAAGCACTTAAGTCGGAGAGCTTTTCCGTAAAGGTTTTGTTTTTGGATGCGGCGGACGAGGTGCTGTTGAAGCGTTATAAGGAAACACGGCGTAAGCACCCCCTTGACGGAAAATCCGACGGCAATCTGGAAAAGGCAATTGCCATGGAGAGGGGAATCATGCTCAGCGTCCGTGCCAGAGCGGATTATTACATCGATACCACAGCGCTTACCGTGCAGAATTTCCGCAGAACAATGGACGAGCTATTCCTTGACAACCCCGAGGATTCAATGGTTATCAAGGTGATGAGCTTCGGCACAAAATACGGTGCATCGAGAGATGCGGATTTGGTGTTTGACGTTCGCTGCCTGCCTAACCCCTACTATGTGCCCGAGCTTAAGGAAAAGACAGGACTTGATAAGTGTGTCAGAGATTATGTTATGGGCTTTGAACAGTCAAGAATGCTGGAGGACAAGCTGCGCGATCTTATGGATTTTCTTATACCTCTTTATCGAAACGAGGGCAAGACACAGCTTATAGTGGCATTCAGCTGTACGGGCGGCAAGCACCGCAGCGTTACCTTTGCGGAAAATATGCGTACATATCTTCAGGGAAAGGGCTTGAAGGTAGGAGTTTTTCATCGGGATATTGACGTTCATTAGGGACGATTTGAATGTTTTTCTTTAACTTCCTGCAATTTGCTGACACGGGAACGGGCATGGGCACGGAGCAAGCTTTAGCAAGGCGGCTTCGTGTCCTTAACAAAGCCCGCTTTCCTTTCGGGAAAAGGCTAATTGTGTACAAATTTAAAACTCTTTGACGGATTTTAAAGAAGCACTTGCAAAACAAAAGGCTTTGTAATATAATATTGCATGGTGATTACAGTAAACATGGAATACACACCAATACTTATGCACTGTGAAAGGAAGATTGTAATGTCAATAACGGAAATGTCCGCGGCGGAGCTTACGGCTCTCAGGGACGATGCGAAAAAGCAATATGAGGATTTCAAAGCACAGGGACTTAAGCTTGATATGTCCAGGGGTAAGCCCTGCACCGCACAGCTTGATATGTGTTCGGATATACTGGATATTCTTAACAGTTCCTCGTCTTTCAAGGATTCCGATGGCACAGATGTCCGTAATTACGGCTTTCTTACAGGCATTTCCGAGGCAAAGAAGCTTTTTGCGGACTTGCTTGGAGTAAAGCCCTCAATGGTTATAGTGGGCGGTAACTCCAGCCTTACCCTTATGTACGATTCCGTTGCAAGGGCAATGCAGTTCGGCGTTTACGGCAGTGAAAAGCCTTGGAACAAGTATGATAAGATAAAGTTCCTCTGCCCCGTGCCGGGATATGACCGTCATTTCGGCATAACCGAAACCTTCGGCGTGGAAATGATAAATGTTCCCATGTCCCCCACAGGTCCCGATATGGATATGGTGGAAAAGCTTGTTTCCTCCGATGAGACCATAAAGGGAATATGGTGCGTGCCTATGTATTCCAATCCCGACGGCTATACCTATTCTGATGAAACCGTAAAGCGTTTTGCTGCGTTAAAGCCTGCCGCTAAGGATTTCAGAATTTTCTGGGATAATGCATACTGCGTGCATCATCTTACCGACACACCCGACAGCCTGCTAAATATATTCGATGAGGCTGAAAAGTGCGGCAATATCAATATGATATATGAATTTGCATCCACATCAAAGATCACATTCCCCGGTGCGGGCGTGTCCGTACTGGTTGCATCCGAAAACAATGTAGCACAGATAAGCAAGCTTCTCGGTATGCAGAATATCAGCTATGACAAGGTAAATCAGCTTCGTCATGTTCGTTATTTCGGCGATGCGGACGGAGTAAGGGCGCATATGGAAAAGCATAAGGCTATACTTGCCCCCAAATTCAAGCTTGTTACCGAAACACTCGCAAGGGAGCTTGGCGACGATTGGGGAGTAACATGGAATAAGCCTAACGGCGGATATTTTGTATCCGTAAATACCATGAGCGGCTGTGCAAAGGAGGTAGTCCGTCTTTGCAAGGAGGGCGGCGTGGTTCTCACGGGAGCAGGAGCAACATTCCCCTACAAGGCTGATCCGGAGGATAAGAATATACGCCTTTCACCCTCTTACCCCACCCTTGAGGAGCTTGAAAAGGCTATGGAGCTTTTCTGCATAAGCGTAAAGCTTGCAACTGCCGAAAAGCTGCTTGCAAAGTAAAGTAGAACCATTTTAAAATGACTTCCGTTTCCGTCGGCGAGTGAGCTATGCGGTTGAACGCTTATGCGTTAGGAAAGTCCGGGCATCACAGAGCAGGGTAACTGCTAACGGCAGCCGAGGGCGACCTTAGGGAAAGTGCAACAGAGATATACCGCCCGACTTAGGTCGGGTAAGGATGGAAAGGCGAGGTAAGAGCTCACCCCAAAGCAGGGAACTGACTTTGGCTGTAAACCCTACCCGATGCAACGTCTATAGGTATGACTGTGTCAATGCTTGCTCGGCAGGCACAGCATAATGACGGCTAAAGCGTTTTGGCGACAATTCGCTCAGATAAATTTCCACACACGACAGAACCCGGCTTATCGGCTCAGTCGCTGACGGAAACGGAAGTCAAAATTAAATAGAAATCGGCGGCAGATGACTTTTTCATCTGCCGCCGATTTTTTTAACAGCAGTGGAAATGATTAGCATTTGTGCAGGCATAATTAAAAATCCAATAAAGTGCCGAATCGGTTTGCCGTTTCGGCAAAATTTTTAACAGCTCGGTGATAGAATGAATTATCATACAATAATTGCTTGGGAGGTAAAATAAGCCTATGGAAGTAAAAATGGAAACGGACGGCGGCGCTTTAAGCGTGTATTTATGCGGAGAAATAGATCATCATTCCGCAGGGAATATACGTGAGCTTATGGGAGATTGAACGCTGCCGCCCCGAATCACTGGTACTGGATTTCGGTGAGGTGACATTTATGGACAGCTCGGGTATAGGACTTGTTATGGGGAGATATAAGGTTATAAAGGAAATAGGCGGGCGGGTGACACTCAGGAACACTCCCGCACACATTAAAAAGGTAATGCGGCTTGCGGGAATAGACAAGCTTGCTGTAATAAGCTGAAAGGACGTGGAAAGAAAATGGATATTTCCGTAATAAATGAGATGAAGGTAACGCTCCCTGCAAAAAGCTGCAATGAAGCAGTGGCAAGAGCGGTGGTGTCGGCATTTGCGGCGCAGATGGATTTAAGCATAGTAGAGCTGGCGGATATAAAAACTGCGGTCAGCGAGGCTGTGACCAACTGTATAGTACACGCTTACCGTGACAGGGCGGAAAGCGGATGTACCATAGAAATTATGTGCCGCATATTGGAGGGCAATATTTTTCTTGTTCGGATAAAGGACAAGGGCTGCGGAATTGAGGATATACACAAGGCAATGGAGCCTATGTTCACCACGGCACCCTCCGAGGAGCGCGCAGGTCTGGGATTTGCCGTAATGGAAAGCTTTATGGACAGTATAAGCGTTCACAGTAAGCCGGGAAAAGGCACATCAGTGACCATGAAAAAGAAGATATTTTCCAAAAGCCTTATGAGGACGGGAGCGGCTAACTCATGAATACGGCTGAAATCGGTGCTGAAAAGACTATTGAACGGCGCAATAAAATCGTTTCGGAAAATTTGGGACTTGTACACCTTTGCGCAAACCGTTTCAGAGGCAGAGGTGCGGAGTATGAGGAGCTGTACAGCGCGGGGTGTATGGGACTGGTAAAAGCGGCGACAGGCTTTGACGAAAACCGAGGAGTGATGTTCTCCACCTATGCCGTTCCCGTTATAATGGGGGAAATAAAGCGTATTTTTCGTGACGGAGGGACTGCTAAGGTAAGCCGCAGCATAAAGGAGTTATCCATTCGTATTGCCAAGGCAAGGCAGGCTTTTTCGGGAGAATACGGGAGAGAACCGCTATTATCGGAGCTTGCGGAGCTTACCGACAGCAGCACGGAGGCAGTTGCGGAGGCTATAGCCGCATCAAAGCCCTGCATATCCCTTACACGGGGCGATGAAAACGACGGAGAGGAGGCAGACATTCCCTCACCATTCAGTGAATCGGATATGTGCGAGCCTATAGCCCTGCATCAGGTTATGGACACCCTGAGTGCTGCAGACAGACGGCTTATATATCTGCGATATTTCAAGTCACTGACGCAAAATGAAACGGCGGGACTTTTGGGAATGACCCAGGTACAGGTTTCAAGGAGGGAGAAAAAGATACTGGAGGAGATGAAAAGGCAGTTGACAATCGCCGATTGATATATTCTGTTATAAAAATTATAAAAGCGCAAGAAACGCACCAAAAAAGTCGTGTATTTAAAGAGCCCGAAACCGCTGATTTTCCCTAAAATCAGGGGTTCTTAACTTATTCGCATAAAAATGCAATAAAACATTGTAAGTAATTACTATTGCAATGGTGAGATATTAGGTTTATAATGACTTTATACGCAGCCATATTACAAGGGGGATTCAATATGAGTGAAATTAAAAAATGCCGAATAAACCGAAAGGAATCAATAAAGTATGAAACCATGTAAATACGCATATAAGCAGGTTCGTGACAACAGCAATGAAATATTCAAGGACTTCGGATTTAAGCATCTGTCCGATGCCACACAGTATATTATGTACACCCTGCAAACCTGTCCTACGACTGTATTCCCACCCTTTGCCAGCCAAAAGGCGAAAGCGTTATCCTTTTGGCGGAGGTGATAAAGGATATTCCTTTTCAGTGTACCCAGTCCTTTAAGGAAAAGTATGCTAACATAAATGCCAACAAAAACGCAGCCAAGGTGGTTATTCCCTTAGAGGAAAAGCATTTTGACAGGGAGGATTTCAGGGCGGAATTTCGTGAGCTTATTCCCGCTCTTCCGGGAGAATTTGTCCTCCCCGAATTGCTGAAAACCATCGCCAATGCAGTGGTTGAGGTGGATGTGAATGCGCTTTTGTTCCATGGTTCGGCGGCGCAGTTGTTTTAGAGGAGATAAACTTTGCAAGACATCAACACCTTGCCTTTTTAAACTTCCTTTATCGAGGACGCATATATTGAGTCTGTCGGGGCAAGCGTTTATGAAAATACCGAGGTCTATCTGAAATGGGGACGCGTGTCAAGACCGGATATCAATAAAAAAGAAATGCGGATATTGATGGGCACTATAAATTATATGGGAGGGCAGCTGCTGCGAGGCACTAAAAATTATATCCAAGGAGTTTATGTAGGAAAGGATAATTCTATGCGCTATATATATGCCGATAATGCGGCTACAACGGCGGTTTCGGAAAGTGTTATTGCCGCTATGATGCCATATTTCCGTGAGGAGTACGGCAACCCCTCAAGCGTCTATCACTTAGGGAGG
Organism: Ruminococcus sp. Zagget11; assembly: GCA_001941135.1. GTDB lineage: Bacteria > Bacillota > Clostridia > Oscillospirales > Ruminococcaceae > Huintestinicola. The sequence goes on along the minus strand of MSHL01000041.1, from coordinate 30,885 downwards.
AATGCGGGAAGCGCCGTTGAAAACGCAAGGGCGAAAATTGCGGAGGTAATGGGCTGCCTGCCAAAGGAAATATACTTTACAAGCGGCGGTACGGAGTCGGATAATTTGGCGATAAAGGGTGCGGCACGTCTTAAAGCGCGGCAGGGCAAAAGACATATCATCACCACAGTCTTTGAACACCCCGCTGTGCTGAAAAGCTGCAAGGCTCTTGAAAATGAGGGCTTTTTCGTGACATATCTTCCTGTGGATGAGAGGGGAATTGTCACAGTGGAACAGGTCAGCAAGGCTGTTTGCGGCGATACGGCACTGGTTACGGTTATGTATGTGAACAACGAAATAGGGACAATTCAGCCAATAGAGGAAATAGCCGAGGTTTGCCGTGAAAAAGGTATACTTTTCCACACGGACGCAGTCCAAGCAGTGGGGAATATCCCCATAAATCTTCATGAAACCGCACAAATGCTTTCCTGCTCGGGACATAAGCTCCATGCGCCAAAGGGAATAGGCTTTCTGTATCTGAGTACGGGAGTTGAAATTCAGCCTGTGATAAGCGGCGGCGGGCAGGAGAGGGGAATACGCTCCGGCACGCCGAATGTCCCCGCAATAGTGGGACTTGCGCAGGCTGTGGAGGATTCATGCAAAAATATCCCCGAAAAAACAGCAAGGCTTACGGCGGTTCGTGACAGGATTATCCGCGGAATACTGGAAAACACAAAGGGCAGCTGTCTTAACGGTGACAGCCGCCTGAGGGTGTGCAATAATATTAATATATCCTTTCCGGGTGTAAGCGGTGAAATGCTTCTTCTGCTGCTTGATAAAATGGGTATATGCGCATCAAGTGGGTCGGCTTGCGCGGCAGGCTCTCTCGATCCATCCCACGTACTGCTGGCAATGGGTCGGTCAAGGGAAATGGCGAAAGGGTCGTTAAGGCTTACCGTCGGCGAGGATATTACCGATGAGGAGGCTGATTATATAGTGAAATCGGTGGTAAAGGCGGTTTCCTGATTGTCCGCCGCTATGCCCTAACATATCAGTCGATATACCATTTCTTTGCGGAAATATATACCGCAGCTGTCACTGTCAAGGTGACAGCTGCTTTTTTAGCTGCCCACTGAATTTTCATTCGCCTTATTACACAAATTATTTTCCGAAGAGCTGTGAATACTCCACAAAAAGAAGTTATAAAAAATTTTTCACAGCCTTAATACTCAAGAAACAATAATAGTATAATCTATATTTCAGTGTTGTATAATTTCCCTCGCAAATTCCGGTTTCTCAACAGGTGATTTAATGAAAGGTCTTACTTCGGGCAATCCCACAAAAATATTGATTTCCTTTGCCGCCCCCATATTCTTCGGAAGTCTGTTTCAACAGCTTTACGGAATGATTGACATGGTTATAGTTGGCAGAACCGTAGGGCTTGACGCAGTGGTGGCGCTTGGCTCTACTACATATCTTTCCAATCTTATAATAGGCTTTATGACAGGTCTTACCAACGGCTTTGCCATAATCACCGCCCGTCATTTCGGCGCGGGGGACAGCGAAAAAATGCGCCGCTCCGTATCGGGCGCACTTATACTGGGACTGTCGGTGTCGGCGTTGCTTACCCTGATAAGCGGAATTTTCTTGGAAAGCTTTCTTACCGCCTTGAGTACTCCCGAGGAAATATTCGATATGGCACGGGACTACATATCCGTAATACTCATGTGCATGGTAACGGCAATGCTTTATAATATGTCCGCGGGCATACTTCGTGCCGTGGGGGACAGCGTTACTCCTCTTGTGCTTCTGATTTTCTCATCCCTGCTGAATATTGCCTTAGACTATGTACTTATATCGGGAGCGGGAATGGGGGTACGGGGTGCGGCCTATGCGACGGTTATATCCCAAACGGTTTCCTTTATACTCTGTCTGCTTCTGATAATAAAGCGGTTTTCCTTTATTATACCTAAAGGGAGAGATTTTGCCGTCACACCCTCGGAGCTGGGTGAGCTGCTTTCCATGGGACTTTCCATGGCGCTTATGTTCTCAATTGTGGAAATGGGTTCGCTTATTTTGCAGAGTGCAATAAACGGACTGGGTACGGATACTATAGCCGCCCATACAGCGGCAAGAAAGCTGTCAAGCCTGCTTATGCTGCCCATAACCGCTCTCAGCTCCTCCACCGCCACCTATTGCAGCCAAAATCTCGGCGCAAAGCAATATGACAGGATAAGCAAGGGGATAAAATCCGCACTGCTTATTTCATGGATATGGTCATGCTGTGCCGTGGCTATTGCATACACTGTCAGCGGAGGACTTATCGGATTTATCACCGACAACCAAAGCGAGGAGGTAACCGCTCTTGCCATGCGCTACTTAAAGGTGAACACACCCTTTTACTATGTGCTTGGGCTTGTGTGCATTGTAAGAAGCGCAATGCAGGGAGTGGGACAGAAGGCTGTGCCCATTATCAGCAGCGTCATAGAGTTTTTCGGTAAAATAGCCGCTGTTGTATGGCTTGTCCCCCTCGCGGGATATTTCGGCGTAATGATTACCGAGCCGATAGTGTGGATATTTATGGCGATTGTACTTTTAGCGGGGTCATATCCCAAAAGAGAGCTGCTGTTTTCAATTAAGGTCGGTAAAGCGCAAAGAAATTAACTCTATAATAATAACGTAAAAAATCGGCATTGCATATAATCTGTATGCAATGCCGATTCGGTATTTTAATAAAAGCCTTTAATCTGCAAGCTCCACGGTACCGCTGCTGATAGCTGCTTCCGTTCCGTCCTCGTATTTAACCAAAAGCTTGCCTAAATTGTCTATATCCAAGCACTTTGCCTTAGTTGCCGCGTTATTCTTGCGGATAATAATATCATGACCTATAAATATAGATCTGCGGCGGTATTCATCGATATAGCCGTGGGTAGGTATTTCCTCAAGGCGCTTTTCAAGGCAGTTGAGAATCTCGGCAATAAGCTGGGCACGGGAGAATTTCTTACCCGTTTCCAGTCTCAGGCTTGTGGCGATATTCTCCAAATCCCTTGGAAATACGGCATTGGATACATTAAGTCCTATACCTATAACCACATAATCCAGTCCGCCCTGTTCAACTCCGATTGACGCTTCGGTAAGTATTCCGCAAAGCTTTTTGCCGTTGCAGTAAATATCGTTTACCCACTTAACTCCGCAGCTAAGACCCGTTACATTTTCAATAGCCTCCGCAACGGCAACTGCGGTACAGGATGTAATAGCCATTGCATATTCAACGGAGAATTTAGGTCTAACAATAACGCTCATATATATACCGGATCTGCCGGGAGAGTGAAATCTCTTTCCCATTCTTCCTTTTCCGGCAGTCTGGTGATCCGCGACAATCAGCGCACCATGCTCAGCTCCCAAATGGGCACGGCTCTTTGCAAAATCATTGGTAGAGTCAATTGTTTTGAAAATATCTATACTCCTGCCAAGGCTCTCTGTTTTTAAAAAAGCGTTGATAGCAGGTTCATTGATCATATCATTGTCATCATTCAAACGATAGCCTCTGTTGGTTACGGCACTTACGGAATATCCGTCTTCACGTAGCCGAGTAACAGCTTTCCAAATGGCACTTCTTGTCACACCGAGCGACTGGGCTATCTTATTTCCCGACACACTTCTTCCTCGATTATCCTCAAGTATTTCAAGAACTTTTTCGACTACAGGCACAGCAATCCCTCCATCTATAAACAAAATAGATATGAAAATGTACGAATTTTGGTACTTTTCATAGATTATAGCACAAATTATCAACAATGTCAAGCATAAAAAGCACATTTTTTCGTTGATTTTGACATATTAGCTACCTGTTTTCACAAAAATTGTATAATTAGACAAAATAAGTTGTGACCCAATGTGTGATTTAGTGCATATTGCCCAAAGGTGACATTTTAATCGCTCAAAACAGCCGTTTACAAAATATTGTGACCCGAAAGGTGACTAAATAGGCACAGCCCTCACCCCTTTTACCGCTGCGGAATATATTGTAATAGCGAAAGGGTGGGTGTTTACAGTGACCAAGCTGATTATTATGGCGGCGGCAACCTCCGCCGATGTTTTTTGCCGCTTGCCTTAGCATAGATATATGTTCTATAAAAATGCCTTTCAGAGCCATGCTTTCAACGGCGCTGGCAGGTGCTGCGGTGTTGTCTGTTTCGGTGCTGTTTTCCTCTTTTTTGGGGGCAATGATTTCTGCGCGAACAGCAACAGCGCTGTCAAAAATACTCCTTTTGGCAATAGGCATACATACCATACGGGAAAGCCTAAAGGAAAGGGACGGCTCATCCGATGATTTTATCGACATTTCACGCCTAATGTCGGACGGGTCGGCTGCCGACAGCGATAAATCCCGCTCCATTTCCGTAAAGGAAGCCTTTGTATTGGGCTTTGCCCTATCCTTAGACTCTGTAGCTATGGGAATAGGCGCAGGGCTTTCGGGATTTTCTCCCATAGGAATATTCGCCGCCGCGCTGGCGGGAGGAGTAATAGCCGCAGCTGTGGGTTATTTCATCGGCACAAGGCTGGAAAAGCTGACCGCCCAAAGCAAATGTCGGATTCCGACCGGCGCGTTGGGCGGCGTAATGTTAATTATACTTGCTATGATAATTTAAGTCAGAACAGCATTGTCAGGACAGAATTGATTGCAATAACGGCAATCATTGCAAAAACCATCGTAAACTCCGTAATAGTAAAAAATCTGTGAGCCATGTTGCGAACTTGAACTTTTCCCATAGAGCAATCCCCTCCGTTTTAGATTATTGTTGTTGAAAGACAGAAAATAAAATAATTTCCTGCAAGGATAAGAATATGATTGAAGGCATAAGCATCTTCATGGTATATTAACGGCTAAAAGCCGATAAACCCTACACGATAACATAAATCAGAAGACAGAGAACATAAATCCCATGCCGCAGAAATGGAGGTAAACAAAAACTAACCCTTATTATTCGGTGTGAATATTCTCGGAAACGGAGTAAGGGGGACGATTTTCGTCGGTACCTTGAGAATCGCCCGACGACTCCCTCGATATATTTTCGCACATGGCATTTATAACCCTTATCGCGGCGTCAATATCCTCAGGGGGTATGTTTTCGGCGAATTTTTTTATGCATTCGGTGCGTTTGGCGGTGCAGGCATTTTTCAGCGATTTTCCCGATTCGGTAAGCAAAACCCACTTGCAGCGGCTGTCCGTTTCGGAAATGCTTCTCTTTATAAGCTTTTTAGCCTCAAGCCTTTGGAGTATACCGGTAACGGCGGGGTTTGAAAGAGAAAACTCATGTTCGATATCCCGCTGAAATATTCGGCGACCGCTTTCCTCACATTCTATTACAAACATAAGAATTGAAAGCTGAGACAGAGTAACACCTATATCGCCAAGCTGTTTATTAAAGTAGGTTTCGATTTTTTGCGCGGTTCTTGCAATGGCAAGCGTACAGTAATCAAGATCCGACATATTTCCTCCCAAAACAAACCACCATATGAATGTGAAAAATGCACAATAGCAATATGTGAAAGCAACCATAAAACTATGCATGGTTGCCTAAAACGCATAGCTCTTTATATAAATTGTACTACCAATTTAACATTTTGTCAATAGCAGTAGAGTGAAAACTCTGCGAAAATTTGCAAATCTCGGCATAAGCAACATATAATGACTAATATATTTGTAAAAATACAGACAAAAGTTTGTGTTTCGTAAGGGTTGAAATTCAGTGCATAATATGCTATAATATATATTTGAGGTCAGTGCCGCAGAAATGCGGGGATTTTGACCGAAAAACCGGAATTTGCATTTGGCACAATGAGGTGAATTTTATTTATGAAAACCATTTTTCTTTGCGGCTTTATGGGCTGCGGTAAATCTACCGTGGGCAGACGCCTTGCAGCGCTTATGGGCTGCAGCTTTACGGATATGGATACATACATTGAGGAAACCGAGGGTATGTCTATTCCCGATATTTTCGCACAAAAGGGAGAGCCTTATTTCAGGGATTGCGAAAGCAAGGCTATTTCCGAGCTGGGTGCCGAGGGAGGTGTTATAGCCTGCGGCGGCGGAGCAATGCTTCGGGAAGAAAATTCCGCGGCGGCAAAGCGATTCGGAGAAGTGATTTTCATAGACGTTCCCTTTGAAACCTGCTACGAACGCATTGCGGGTGATGAGAACCGCCCAATCGTTATGAGCAGTACAAAGGAGTCCCTTGAGGACAGATACAACGGCAGAATACCCGTTTACAGAAAACATTCAACCGTAACCGTACCCGGCGGAGGTTCGCCGGAGGAAATAGCAAGACTTTGTGCGGAAATAGCTTCCGCACGGTAATCGTGATAAAAGCGAGGAAAATCAGGTAATGGAAAAAATATATTCTCTCGGAGTCGATATAGGCTCTACAACGGTAAAAACCGTTATCCTTGACGAAAACAGAAAAATCATATACTCAAAATATCAGCGACACTACGCAAAGGTAAGGGAAACCGCTGCGGAGCAGATAACCGCCGTGGGTGAGCTTTACCCCGATGTGAAATTCAGACTTGCCATTACAGGCTCGGCGGGACTGGGACTTGCCAATGCGGCATCGCTTCCCTTTGTTCAGGAGGTACACAGCGCATTTATCGCCGTGAAGAACAGCTATCCCGATACGGATGCCGTTATAGAGCTTGGGGGCGAGGACGCAAAAATCATATTCCTTACAGGCGGCACAGAGCAGCGTATGAACGGCTCCTGTGCGGGAGGGACAGGCGCGTTTATCGATCAGATGTCCTCCCTTTTGGGTATTCCCGTGGAGGAAATGGACGAGCTTTTCCTTAAAGCGGAAAAGCTTTACCCCATAGCGTCGCGCTGCGGAGTTTTCGCAAAATCCGATATTCAGTCCCTGCTTAATCAGGGCGCAAAGAAAGAGGATATAGCGGCATCTATTTTCCAGTCTGTTGTGGATCAGACCGTTTCGGGACTTGCGCAGGGCAGAAAGATAGAAGGAAAGGTAATGTTTTTGGGCGGCCCGCTCACCTTTATGAAAGGGCTTAGGAAAGCATTTGTCACTACCCTTAAGCTGTCGGAGGAAAATGCGATTTTCCCCGAAAATGCCCAGTGCTTTATTGCCTACGGCTGTGCGATTTATGCGGACGATACCGCCGCCGGGGGAAGCGGCGAGGTGTTCACTGCCGCTGAAATCACATCAAAGCTTATGAGCGCCAATGTCAGCGATGATATTATCTATGGCAAGAGACTTTTTGAAAACCAAGCGGAATATGATGAGTTCTTGGAAAGACACAATAAATTTGATCTTCCCCTAAAGGATATTTCCGATTATAAGGGTGATGCATACTTAGGTATAGACGCAGGCTCAACCACCACAAAGCTGGTGCTGATTACACCCGATGGGGAGCTGCTTTACAAGCATTACACCTCAAATAAGGGTCAGCCCCTGGACGTAATAGCGGAGCGATTAAGTGAAATTTATGCCCTTATGGGGGACAGAGTTACCATAAAGGCATCCGCCGTAACAGGCTACGGTGAGGGCCTTATAAAGGCAGGTCTTGGGATAGATTACGGCCTTGTGGAAACTATGGCGCACTATAAAGCCGCATCACATTTCCGGCCCGATGTTGATTTCATTATCGATATCGGCGGTCAGGACATGAAATGCTTTAAGATAAGAAACCATGCCATTGACAACATCATGCTTAATGAAGCCTGTTCCTCAGGCTGCGGCTCATTTATTCAGGCATTTGCCCAGGCAATGGGGTACGGTATAGCGGAATTTGCGCAGCTTGGCTTGTTTGCGGAGCATCCCGTGGACTTAGGCTCCCGCTGTACGGTATTCATGAACAGCTCGGTAAAGCAGGCACAGAAGGACGGCGCATCTGTGGAGGATATTTCCGCAGGTCTTTCCTCCTCTATTATAAAAAATGCCATTTATAAGGTAATAAGGGCAAGCTCCGCCGATGATCTGGGACAGAATATAGTGGTTCAGGGCGGCACATTCCTTAACGATGCGGTTCTTAGAGCCTTTGAGCAGGAAATAGGAAGAAATGTAGTCCGTCCTGCTATTGCGGGACTTATGGGCGCATTCGGCGCGGCTCTTTATGCAATGGAAACCGCACAAAAGACCGATAAGACGGAGTCTACATTGATAACCGCCGATGCATTAAAGGATTTTTCCTATAAATCAAGGCAGCTTAACTGCGGCGGCTGTACCGCAAAGTGCGCTATGACCATGATAACATTTTCCGACGGTCATAAGTTTATCAGCGGAAACCGCTGCGAAAAGGGCGCGGGAATTAAGCTGAAAGACAAAGCCCCCTGCCTTTACGAGTATAAATACAAGCGCCTGCTTTCGGTAATGAATACTCAAACGGTGAAATCCCCCAAGGCTAAGATAGGACTTCCCCTTGCACTGGGATTTTATGAGCAGCTGCCGTTTTGGAAAGCACTTTTTGACGAGCTGGGATTTGAGGTAATTTATTCCGAAGAAAGCACAAGGGACACCTATTACAAGGGTCAGCATACTATCCCCTCGGATACGGTTTGCTATCCCGCAAAGCTGGCACACGGACATATTATCAGCCTGCTTGATAAGGGCGCGGATATAATATTCTACCCCTGCGAAAGCTATAACCTTGACGAGGGCGGCAGCGATAATCACTACAATTGTCCTGTTGTGGCATATTATCCCGAGCTGCTGAAAGCAAATATTCCCGAGCTTACGGCGGATAACTTCCTTTATCCGTATATCGATATAAACCTTGAAAGGCATTTTGCGGAGGCGATATGTAAGGCTTTCGCCCGCTTTAACTTGAAAAAATCCGAGGTAAAGGCTGCATGGGCAAAGGCACATGAAGCGCTGAAAAGGTACAGAAGTGACATATCCGCCGAGGGCAGCAGGATAATAGAAGAGGCGAGAAAAGCAAACCGCCCGATTATCGTTCTCAGCGGCAGACCGTATCATATTGACCCGGAGATAAATCACGGCATACATAAGCTTATAACCTCACTGGGAATGGCTGTTATAACAGAGGACAGCATAAGCGACCTGTGCGAAACTCCCACACTTGAGGTTCTGAACCAGTGGACATATCATTCACGGCTTTACCGTGCTGCACAGTACGTTACCACACAGCCGGATATGCAGCTTGTACAGCTTGTGTCCTTCGGCTGCGGAATAGACGCCATTACCACGGACGAGGTAAGGAAGATACTTGAATCCCAAGGTAAGCTGTACACGCAGCTGAAAATTGACGAAATCAGCAACTTAGGTGCGGCAAGAATAAGGCTTAGAAGCCTGCAGGCGGCAATAGGACGTTAAATGGGGGACTATTCCTCCTCGGATTTCTTTGAGAAAAGGGAGCGTATACCGATTATTATGATAAACCCGCCGAAAATCTTTCGCAGCATGATAGAGCCCAGCCACTGTGCCGCAAACGTGCCGCATATTGCGCCGACTATGCCCAAAAGTATAGTGGGGATAAGCTTTTTAATCTCTATCAGACCGTTTTTCCTATGAATGATGACCGACATAAGGGCAATGGAAATAAAAAAAATCAGATTTGTTCCCTGCGCCTCAAGCTGATCCACGCCGCAAAAGGAGGTCAGCCATATTATCAGCACGCTGCCGCCTCCGACACCTAAGGAGGCGAGAAATCCGCTTATAAGCGCGGCTATAAATGTAAGTATTGTCATTGAAGCAAGGACCTCACTCCCGCGGCTATCAGCAGTATACCGAAAATTCGCGACAGCCATTTCGGAGATATTTTTTTCATAACCGTTACGCCTATCGCCGCGCCCGCAAGCCCAAAGGGGATGTATAGCAGAGTTTGATTCCATGGTACGGTGTCATAATAAAGCACGGCTGATACCGCCGAAAGGGGAAGCGTTACGGCAAGGGAGCAGGCATGGGCTTTCTTTGTTTCAAAGCCGCTTTTTTTCAGCATCGGTACGGCAATAATGCCGCCGCCCGAACCGAACAGTCCGTTGGCAATACCCGTTACCGCACCTATTGCCGATAAAATCAAGGCATTTTTTTCATAATATATTTTCCCCACCTGTTCCAAGAAAAATTTTCACTTTTTTAAGATTGTTTTAAGATATCCATGTTATCATTTCAAGTGTAGTTGGAAACGACTTGTTTTTGATAGCTTGCTCCTAAATTTTCATATACCCTATTTTCTTTTCTGTGGAAAACGGCTGGCTCTTTCGGGTCAGCCGTTTTCTTCTGCTTTTTAACAGCCTTTAGCAGTTGTCGGACTGCTGTCTGCGGCTCTGATTCTGCTGATTCTGTCTGCTGTTTTGGTTCTGATTCTGGTTGTTCTGCTGATTCTGATTGCTGTTCTGATTCTGTCTGCTGTTCTGATTTTGGTTCTGATTGTTCTGCTGATTCTGCTGGCTCTGTCTGTTATTCTGATTCTGGTTATTCTGCTGGTTCTGCATAATAAATCATCCTTTCAATTAGCTTATACGATAACAGTAAAATGTGCTGAATTTTGGGTCAGCACCGTTTGCTGTCCAATCGATAAGATCGACTGCCCAATGTGCGGCTCTGTTATTATATACCCGTTTAAAAAAATATGCGGCTTTCAACGATAAATTTCAAGTTAATTTAAGAGAGGGGAATTACAATGGTTTCAGAAATGATATTGTAATGGAGGAAATTTCATGAAAAGTAATTGTTTTCAAAAGCGAATGACATTGGTGCTTACACTGGCACTGGCTATTTCTGCGGCAGGCTGCTCCGAAACGGAATTGAAATCCGAAGAATCCGAATCCGCAAGCGTTTCCACAGAGGAAACGGAGGAGAGCGAAGCCACCGCTGAAACAGAAGAAGCAAGCGAGACCGAGGAAACAACCGAAACAGAATCCGAAACAGGTGAAACCGATGAAGAAACTGAAGCAACCGAGGAACAGGATATTACCGTAACAGCTGAAATAACAACCGTTACAACATCCACAGCGGCAGCCACAACCGTTACAGCTGCCGAAACGACCACCACAACCGCTGCTGTCACAACGACTGCCACCACATCAGCGACTGCCGCAGCCACAACAGCAGCTTCATCGGAAGCCTTGAGTGACGCCATAACTGTCAGGGTAACCTCGGTTGACGGGGATACCGTCACCGCGGAGGAATTTTTCGGGGGTGGCGGTATGCAGGGAGTTGCTCCCGAGTTTGATATGCCCGACGGCGGAATGTCCGCTGGAGAAACACCACCCGATAAGCCCGATGGTGAAAGCGGGAACATGGGTACGCCTCCCGAATTGCCCGATGGTGAAAGCGGGAACATGGGTACGCCTCCCGAATTGCCCGATGGTGAAAGCGGGGATATGGGTACACCTCCCGATATGTCCGATTTGGAGGGAGGAGAGTTTGGCGGCGGCGAGCCTCCTCAAGGCGAACAGGGTATGCAGGGCGAATCCGTAACCTTTACCCTCACCGATGAAACGGTTTACACCGATGAAAACGGCGATGAAGCCGATTCCTCTATCGTAACGGAAAATGCAATGCTTACCGTTGTGCTGAATGAGAATAACGAGGCTGTTTCCGTAACCGTATCCTCCGTACCCGACGGTGATTTTGACGGTGAGGGAGGATTTGGCGGAGCTGCACCCGACGGCGATGCACCCGATTTTTCCGATACAGCCGCTTCAACCACATCAAGCAGCAGTGTTTGGGGATAATCTGTGAAATCTTTGTGAAGCACTCTCGGTTACATTTTATTTTAAGGAAGATAGCTTATAATGTGACTGTACGTAGGATTTCTTTTTTGTTATGTTAGGAGGATTTTACTATGAAAAAACTCAATGCAAAAGGATGTGTGGCGGCTCTTGCAGCTGTTTTGGCAATTTCATCAATTTCACTCAGCGTAAGCGCAGAAAGCGGCACAAAGGACACAAAGGAAATCAAACATAGTATGACGGCTGAACATAAGATTGAGGACGATGTTACCGTAAAAATCGTTTCTGTTGACGGCAGCAGTGTGACAGCGGAAATAATGATGATAGGACAGCCTTTCAATGATGATAAGGAGCCGGACACCGATGAAAAACCCGATGATCTGCCGGATATTGCCCCGCAGGATATTCCTGAACCCATTGCCGCAGACGATGAGGACAGACCCGCTCCCGATAAAGACACTCCTCCCGAAAAGCCCTCCGAGGACGAGGGGGAAAAGCCTTTTGACGAGGGTGAAATGCCAAAGGACATGACCGTCACGTTTACACTCACATCCGATACGGTTTACACAGACGCTGACGGAGAAAAAGCAACCTCCGCTATTGTAACCGAGGACGCTGTTCTTACGGTTGTTTTGGATGACGAGGGAAATGCCGTTTCCGTTTCGCAGACACCTGTCCCCGATGATTTGGATAAGTCCGATGCTCCCGAAAAGGATTTCGAGGGAAAGCCCGATGATAAACCCCGTGACGATGCTGCTCCCCAAAAAGGCGGACGTATGCCAAAGGGCGAAGATATAGAAGATTAATATATTTTCCAGCAAAAATGCTTGTAGATAATAGGAGACTTTAATAATATGTTTTTAAAAAATCGTAATTCTCACAGACATTTGATTATATTTATTGCCGCAGTAATGGCACTTTCAGCGGTAGGCTGTTCAGACAGCACGACTGCGAGTACGACCGAAACCGATTCGGCTGTGACCCAAGCGGCTGACGAAAGCGAAACCACTGCTGACGATGCTGAAACCGATTCCGACAGTGAACAGCAGGGTGACGGTATTACCGTAAGGATTACTTCAGTGGACGGCAATACCGTTACTGCCCAGCAAATTTCCTTTGGCGGAGGAATGGGCGGCGGCATGGGTGGCAACGGCGATACTCCTCCCGATATGCCCGAGGGTGGAGAAATGGGAGAAATGGGTGAAGACGCTCCCGAAAAGCCAAATGGTGACGGTGGAATGGGCGAAATGAACGGAGAACCCTCGGAAATGCCGAGCGATATATCGCATGGCGGCGGTGAAAATGGCGATACTCCTCCCGATATGCCCGAGGGTGGCGATATGGGCGGCGATATGCCACAGGGCGGAATGGACTTTGCAGGTGAAACCATAACCTTTACCCTCACCGACAGCACGGTTTACACCGATTCCGACGGTAATACCACTGATTCCTCCATTGTTGCGGAAAATGAAATGCTCAGCGTTGTCCTTAACGACAATAACGAAGCTGTATCCGTTTCAGCTGCTGTGATGGACGGCGGCATGGGCGGCGGAGAAATGGGCGGCGGCGATATGCCCGGCGGAAACGGATTTGGCGGCAGCGGCGAGGTGACTAACGGAACGTCTGTTACTACCTTGACCGATGATGAAACCATATCCGACAGCACATATTCTTCCACCGGCGATGATGAAAATGCATTGCGAATTGACGGCGCGGCGGTTACCCTTGACGGTGTCACCGTAAGCAAAAGCGGCGGCGATTCCTCCAACACCGAGGACGGAGATTTTTACGGACAGAATGCGGCACTCCTTGCCCTTAACGGTGCACAGGTCACTATAACGGGTGCGGAAATATCATCCTCCGCCGTAAACGGAAACGGTGTGTTCAGCTACGGTGAGGAAACTGTTGTTAATATTTCCGACAGCGTTATCCGCACAATCGAAAGAAATTCCGGTGGAATACAGACCACAGGCGGCGGTACAACCAATGCTGAAAATCTGGATATTCAGACCGAGGGCGCATCCTCTGCGGCTATCAGAACCGACAGGGGCGGCGGAACCGTCAACGTAAGTGGCGGAACATATGTCACCAACGGCACGGGAAGTCCCGCTGTTTACTGCACAGCCGATATAACCGTTTCCGATGCGGTTCTTACGGCAAACAGCAGCGAGGGTATTGTGGTAGAGGGTAAAAACTCCGTTACACTCAATGACTGTACCGTTTCCGCAAAAATGGTGGGAACATACAACGATTCCTCCGAAAATATCCACGCTATTATGATATATCAGAGTATGTCGGGCGATGCCGATGTGGGCACGGCGTATTTTACCGCCGAGGGCGGCAGCATTACCGCACTTGCGGGTGATATGATTTATGTCACCAATACCCATTGCATTATCTCCCTTAAAGGCGTAGACTTTACCCTTGCGGACGACAGCGTTTTCCTCCGTGTAGAGGGCAACGATGCTTCAAGGGGCTGGGGCACAGCGGGCAGCAACGGCGGCGATGCGGAGCTTACCGCCGAGAATCAGATATTCTCCGGGGATATAATCGTTGACGAAATATCCACCCTTGATATGACCCTTACGGGCAGCACAACCTACACAGGCGCTGTGAACCCCGATAATAACGGCGGTACGGTTAATGTGACCATTGAGGACGGTGCTGTTTGGGAGCTTACCGCAGACAGCTATATTACCTCCTTTGAGGGCGATATTTCTTCCGTGGTAACAGGCGGCTATACCCTCTATGTAAACGGTGAAGCAGTTTCATAATTATCCTTGATTTAATAAAGCAGTGCGGGAGTGGACCTTTCGATTCACTCCCGCACCTTTATTATTCTATTGGAGTTTGAGCAGCTTAGCTTACCTTTCCCGTATAGAGCTGATAATACTTGCCCTTCTTTTCAATTAAGCTGTCGTGTGAGCCTCTTTCGATTATTCTGCCCTGCTCAAGAACCATGATACAATCGGAGTTGCGGACGGTGGACAGTCTGTGCGCTATAACAAAGGTTGTTCTGCCTGTCATAAGCTGATCCATTCCACGCTGAACAAGCTGTTCGGTTCTGGTATCGATTGAGGAGGTAGCCTCATCCAGTATAAGAGCGGGAGGATCTGCAACGGCGGCTCTTGCTATGGCGATAAGCTGTCGCTGACCCTGGCTTAAGTTTGCACCGTCACCTGTGAGCATAGTGTTATATCCCTCGGGCAAACGCTTTATAAATCCGTCCGCATTGGCAAGCCTTGCTGCCGCAATACATTCCTCGTCGGTGGCTTCAAGTCTGCCGTAGCGGATATTGTCCATTACCGTGCCTGTAAACAGGTGGGTATCCTGCAAAACTATTCCCAAGGAGCGGCGGAGATCGGCTTTCTTGATTTTATTGACATTTATGCCGTCAAAGCGGATTTTTCCGTCCTGAATATCGTAGAAGCGGTTTATCAGGTTGGTTATAGTGGTTTTGCCCGCGCCTGTGCTTCCCACAAATGCAAGCTTCTGACCCGGCTCGGCAAAGAGCTTTACATCATGGAGTATCATTTTATCGTCATTGTAGCCGAAGTCAACCCCGTCAAATACCACTCTGCCCTCAAGCTTGGTATAGGTTACGCTGCCGTCTGCCGAATGAGGGTGCTTCCATGCCCACAGACCTGTCCTTTCCTTGGATTCCTCCAATGTACCGTCTGCATTTTTGCGGGCATACACAAGCTCTACATAGCCGTCGTCCGTTTCAGGCTCCTCATCAAGGAGATTGAATACTCTCTGTGCGCCTGCGGATGCCATTATTATGCTGTTAAGCTGCTGGCTTATCTGTGTAATGGGGTTGCTGAAGTTTTTGTTAAGGGTAAGGAATGAAACCAGCTTGCCCAGTGTAAGCCCCGAAATTCCGCTAAGTGCAAGCCCCGAACCTATAGCGGTACAGAGTACATAGCTGATATTGGCAATATTTCCGTTTATAGGCATCATAATATTGGCGTATTTATTAGCTTGGTTTGCGCTGTCGCGGAGCTTGTCGTTTACATTGTCAAAATCGTTAATGGCGTTTTCCTCGTGACAGAACACCTTTACCACCTTTTGACCGTCAATCATTTCCTCGATAAATCCGTTAAGCTTGCCCAAATCCTGCTGCTGCTTTACGAAGTATGTGGAGGATTTGCTTGCAACCTTGGAGGTCACGAAAAGGGTTACTCCAACCATAATCAGTGAAACTATTGTCAGGGGAATGTTAAGGATAATCATGCTGACAAAGGTTATTACTATGGTTATGGAGGAATTTATTACCTGTGGGATGCTTTGGCTTATAACCTGTCTTAGGGTATCTATATCGTTGGTGTAAACCGACATAATATCACCGTGGGCATGGGTGTCAAAATACTTTATGGGAAGTGATTCCATATGAGTGAAAAGCTCTGTACGCAGACGCAGCATAGTACCCTGACTGATATTTACCATAAGCCTGTTGTAAACATAGGCGCAGATAATACCTATTGCATACACAGCCGCAATGCTGCCCAAAGCGCTTGCCAGTCCCGAAAAATCGGGGGTTTCATTGTTTGCCGCCTGCTGTGCGAGGGGAACGATGTAATCATCTATAAGAGTTTGCATAAACAGCGTTCCGCGCAGTGTTGCCACAGCGGAACCGATTATACAGATAACCACGATAATAAATTGAAGTGTATAGTCCTTCATCATATATTTAAACACACGTCCGAGGACTTTGAAAGCCTCGCCCTTTTTCATAGGGGGCTTTCCCATATTTCTCCTGTTCATAGGTCCGGGCATATATTATCTCTCCTTTCAGGCTTCATCGAAATCGCCGCCGCCCTTGGTTTGGGCTTCGTAAATTTCACGGTAAACAGCATTTGTTTTCAGCAGCTCCTCGTGAGTACCGATACCGTTTATTGTACCGTTATCGAGAACAAGTATTCTGTCGGCGTCCATTATTCCCGTTACACGCTGTGTAATAATCAGCTTTGTGGTATCGGGGATCTTCTCCGCAAACATTTTCCTTATGCTCGCATCGGTAGCGGTATCAACCGCACTGGTGGAATCGTCCAAAATCAGCACCTTAGGCTTTTTCAGCAAGGCTCTTGCAATACAAAGACGCTGCTTCTGACCGCCCGAAACGTTGCTGCCGCCCTGCTCGATATAGGTATCGTAGCCCTTAGGGAAGCCCTGTATAAATTCATCGGCGCAGGCATTTTTACAAGCCTCGATACATTCCTCATCGGTGGCGTTTTCATTGCCCCAGCGGAGATTTTCGTAAATAGTTCCCGAAAAGAGTACGTTTTTCTGAAGAACCACAGCAACCTTGTTCCGCAGCTCCTCCATATTGTATTCCCGCACATCTCTTCCGCCGACACAGACGCTTCCGCTGTCCACATCGTAAAGGCGGCTGATAAGGCTTACAAGTGTGGATTTTCCGCAGCCGGTTCCGCCGATAATGCCAATGGTTTCGCCGGATTTAATATGCAGGTCAATGCCTTTGAGCGTACTGTCGCCGCTGCCCTGCTTATAGGAAAAGCTTACATCGTTGAAATCAATGCTGCCGTCGGGGATTTCCGTTACGGGGTTTTCGGGGTCGTTTATATCGGGAGTTTCCTCCAAAACCGCCGCAATACGGTTTGCACTGGCAATACTCATTGTCAGCATAACGAAAATCATAGACAGCATCATAAGGGACATGAGTATGCTCATTACATAGCTGAACATAGAGGTAAGCTGACCTGTTGTGAGCTCGCCCCCAACAATTGTCTTTGCACCAAGCCATGAAATAGCGATTATACAGCCGTATATGACAAGCATCATAACAGGGTTGTTAAACGCAAGTATGGATTCGGCTTTTACAGCGGTTTTGTATACGGAGCCTGCGGTTTTCTTAAACTTTTCGTCCTCATAATCCTCACGGACAAAGGCCTTAACAACTCTTATTGCGGAAACGTTTTCCTTAACGTCCTCGTTAAGATCATCGTATTTCTCGAACATAATTTTGAACAAGCCCGTAACCTTGCCGATAATGGTAAAAAGGACAATAGCAAGGACGACAACCGCAACCAGAAAAACGGAGCTTAGCTTAGGGCTTATAATAAGACAGGCTACCATGCTGAATATAAGTGTAAGGGGCGCTCTGACGGCAATCCTCAATATCATCTGGAAAGCGTTCTGCACGTTGGTAACGTCCGTAGTCATATGGGTAATAAGACCTGCGGCGCTGAATTTATCAATGTTTGAAAAGGAAAAGGTCTGAATATTTCTGTACATTGCAGCACGCAGATTGGCTGCAAAGCCTGAGGATGCGGATGCGCCGTATTTTCCCGCAAGGACGCCGAACGCAAGGCTCATAAATGCGGCAATAAGCATTATACCGCCGTAAATAAACACGTTTTGCATATTTCCCGTGTTCAGACCCTTATCGATTATTGATGCGGTTATAAATGGGATTATGACCTCCATTACAACCTCAAGAGCAGTAAAGATCGGAGTAAGTATTGTGTCACGCTCATACTCCTTTACCTGACCCAAAAGTGTTTTTAACATATAGATTCTCCTTAATATAAGACGAATTTTTGCTTGTAACTTTGCGAATTACTTATAACAATAGTACATCAAAAACACTTGAATGTCAAATAGAAATATGTTATAATCAATAAGGAAATTTTATTAATTAAAATTATTTTCGGAATGAGGTCATCTGTATGAATACGGAACAAATCGAGTGCTTTCTTACTGTCAGCGATACTCTTAGCTTTGCGGTGGCGGCTGAAATGCTGAATATCACACAGCCTGCCGTTACCCACCGCATTAACGCCCTTGAAGCGGAGCTTAATGTGAAGCTTTTCAAGCGTACCACAAGAAATGTGGAGCTTACCCGCGAGGGAATGGCGTTTATGAACGATGCCAGAAAAATAATGGAAACCGCCAAGGGCGCTGTGAAAAGGCTGTCAAACCCGGAGGTTGAGGAAATAATCGAGGAGCTGCGTATAGGCGGTCAAGGACTGGTGCTTCTTCCCCGTCTTGCAAAGGCTGCGGGAAAGCTTTTGGAAAGCCACCCCAATCTCCACCCGAGATTTACCTCTATACCTCATAAGGCGCTGTTCAAAATGCTGGAGGACGAAAAGCTGGATTGTATCGTTTCATTCAGCCAGATGTCAAAAAACAGGGATTTGCAATATAGGGAGATTATGCAGACGGATTTCGTCTGTATCTGTCCCAACGGTCATAGGATTGCCGAGAATACAACCTGTTTCAGTAAGGATATGATGGGGGAACGGCTGATACTTACCGCACCCCTTGCAATGCCTGAAAATGTAGAGGATTTTTATTCCCATGCCGTGGCAACCATTCCCCTGAAAAAGCTGTATATTTCCGATAATATCGAGGAAACCTGCGCTTTGGTGGGCGCGGGATTTGGCATTTCCGTGCTGCCGCGGGTGCTTGCAATGGAATTTGACAACCTGCGGGCGGTTCGGATAAGCGACTGCGAGTCCCTGTCATTCGGGGTATTCTATAAAAGTATTAAGGGAAACAGACTGCTGAAAGAGTACATATCCGCCGTAAGAGATGAGGCGCTTTGGACATAGAAAAATGGGCTGCCGCACTATGCGACAGCCATGAATGTCTGTGATTTTCGGATTCTGACTTTTAACCCAATGTGACGGTAATATCGTTTACGTCCTTAAGCTTTGCTGCGGGAATATAATTGCCATCGAGCTTTTCGCCGTTCATAACAATTTCCTTTACGCCGCTTTCAACGTGGTCGGGGTTGACAAACTTCATATTCAGCTTCTTTCCTCTGAATACCTTGTCAACGGTGTAGCTGTCCCAGTCGGAGGGGATAGCGGGATCAACCTTAAGTCCGTCAGCATCGGGGCGCATACCCAGTATACCCTCTACACAGCCTACCATAGCGGTTGAGCCTGTACCTGTCAGCCAGTGAACGTGTGAACGTCCTGCAAAAGGCGAGCGTGTGGACTCGGTGAACTGACCGTGAACATAAGGCTCCAGTACACGTATTTCAGCCTTATCGTTAAGAGATGCGGGGGAGGATTCGGTGAAATACTCGAATGCTCTGTTTCCGTGACCGAGCAGGGATTCCGCAAGGATTGCCCAACCCTGTGTTTGGGAGAATATACCGCCGTTTTCCTTTGTATCGGGATTGAATATGTGCATAAGCGCACCGTCAAAGAAGTGGTCAACATAAGGAGGTTCAAGCAGCTTTACGCCGTAAGGAGTGTTGAGTATATCGTGAACACTCTGCATAGCGGTATCGCCCTGCTCCTTGGTAGCAAAGCCCGAAATAACGGACCAGCTTTGAGGATTGAGCCACATATTAGCTTCGGGGTCTTTCTTCGCGCCCACAACAACGCCGTCCTCACGGATACCTCTGATAAATCTGTCGTCGTCCCAGCACTTAGCCAAGGAATCGCCCAGCTCGCCCTGAACCTTGTTCAGATACTCTACATATTCGGTATCGTTTCTTTCCTGCGCATAGCCCTTTAAAATAGTCATAGCATAATAAAGCTGGAATGCAACGAAGGTGGATTCGCCCTTCTTGCCCATTCTCAGGCAGTCGTTCCAGTCTGCGTGAAGTCCTGCGGGCATATGGTGGTCGCCAAGGTGGGTCATGGAGAAGTTGATAGCTCTCTTAAGGTGATCGTAAACAGTGCCCTCGCCGCCGTTGGAGTAGAGGATAACCTCATCGAGGAAGCCCCTGTTTCCGCTTTCACCGATATACTTAACAATAGTGGGGAAGAGCCAAAGAGCATCGTCCGCACGGTAAGAGGGGTGACCTGTTTCCTTTGCGTAAACGGAATTTTCATCGTTTTCATCGGGGCAGGTTTCGTGACCCGCGTTGTGATTGAACTTAACAAGAGGCAGTCCCGCACCGTTATCAACCTGTGCGGAGAGCATAAAGCGAATCTTGTCGGCAGCGGTTTCGGGGTCAAGGTGGATAATACCCTGAATATCCTGAACGGTGTCACGATAGCCGTAGCCGTTTCTCAGACCGCAGTAAACGAAGGACGCAGCTCTTGACCAGATAAATGTGATAAAGCACTGATATGCGTTCCATACATTTACCATATTGTTGAATGTATCGGAGGGAGTTTTTACGCTGAAACGATTGAGTATCTCGTGCCAGTGGGCAATAAGCTCCTTAACCTCTTCATCAGCCTTTGCGGGGTCTGCATACTGTGCGATGATTTCATTTGCCTGTGCATTGCAGCGCTGACCGAGAATATAGGTGAGGGTTCTTGTTTCACCCGGCTGAAGTACGATATCGGACTGCAAAGCCGCACAAGCGTTGCCGTTGTAGTTAAGCACATTGTCGCATTTTCCGCTTTCAACGCCGATGGGGTTGGCATAGCTGCGGTAGGAGCCTATAAAGCTGTCAAGCGCACCGTTATAAGCGGAAATATCAGCGCCTGCAAGACCGAGGAAACGCTCTCTGTAGTTAGAGCCTGTAGCGTCCTTGCCGCTGTTTATATTAATGTGCTGGAGAATCTTATTCCCCTCAAAGGTTGTCTGTGTGATAAACTGTGTGTACTGGAGATTAATCTGATCCTGCTCGTAGTTGTTTTCCGAGGTAAATTCGCAGAAGCCGTAAACGGAAAGATTTCTGGGCTTATCGGAATTATTGGTAATCTTTGCGTTCCAAACCTCATAGGTTTTTCCAAGGGGAACGTAGTATGTAACCTCGGACTTGATATCGGAATATTCGCCTGTGATAACAGTATAGGCAGTACCGTGGCGGCACTCACTCTTGAACTTATCCAGCGGCTTGCATACGGGCGCCCATGATGCCGACCAGTAGTCGCTTGCATCGTTATCTCTGATGTAAACGTATCTGCCGGGAAGAGCTATGTTTGTGTTAAAGCGGTAGCGGATAATTCTTCCGTTAGCACCTGATTTTACAAAGCTGTAGCCGCCTGCATTGTTGGAGATAATTGCGCCGTATTCGGGGTCGCCCAGATAGTTCGCCCAAGGCGCGGGGGTATCGGGACGTGTGATAACATACTCCTTGTTTTCAAGGTTGAAATGTCCGTAGTTCATGATTTTGCACTCCTTATAACTTAATCGTTTAAGATTGCGGTTTTACGCCGTTTTGTGTATATTGCATACACAATTCTCTCTCCATTATATCAAATTTATGCAGGTTTTGCAATAGGCTTATGAAATTTAACAATTTGTTTTATATTTAGTATTGCTCCCGCAATTTTCATAGAGAGATTACAGATTTATTTCCAATAAAATGCAGTAAAAAATGAAAGCCTCGCAGAAATTTCATGCAAAATATTTATGACTTTCGGTCATATGCTCCGAGAACATGAAAAAAACAGGGCGGCGGCTCTGTGAAAATCAACAAATTTAAAGTGGTGATTTTCACATATTTTTACTTGAGTTCCAAGGGATCGGCACAAATGTAAAAAAATAATTAAAATGCAAGGAAAAACGAAAAAACTTGCAAAAATCCTCTTGACAAGATGAAAAGAAGGTGCTATAATGGTAGCATAATTTCTGTGAACCGAGTAAGGTTAGGAGAGTGAGTGTATGCTGTTAAAAGAAGGCGAAATCAGAATCCCGTCGGGATGCGCCATCTCAGGGTTAATAAGCAGGGACGGCAACAGGATCAACGGCGGAGAAATCGTCAAATCCATAAGCTATATGCACGACCGTTCCAACGGTTTGGGCGGAGGCTTTGCGGGGTACGGAATATATCCCGAATACAAGGACTACTACGCTTTTCATGTTTTCTACAACACCAATGAGGCGAGAGAGAGAACAGAGAGGTTTCTCGACAGACATTTCGATGTCATAAACCTAAGCCGCATTCCCACAAAGAAGATCCCGGCAATAAAGAACGAGCCGCTTATTTGGAGGTATTTTGTAAATCCTCTGCCAACCAAGATTGCATCGTCGCAGCTTGATGAAAAGGAATTTGTTGCGAAATGCGTTATCCGTATCAACAATGATATCGACGGCGCATATATTTTTTCCAGCGGAAAGAATATGGGCGTTTTCAAGGCTGTGGGCTTTCCCGAGGACGTCGGAGAGTTTTATCGCCTTGATGAGTACGATGGCTATGCATGGACTTCCCACGGACGTTATCCTACAAATACCCCTGGTTGGTGGGGAGGCGCGCACCCCTTTGCACTCCTTGATTACACCATTGTACATAACGGTGAAATATCCTCCTATGATGCAAACCGCCGCTTTATAGAGATGTACGGGTACAAATGTACGCTTCTGACCGATACGGAGGTTATTACATACATTTTTGACTGGCTTAACAGAAAGCAGGAGCTTTCACTGGAGGATATAGCGTCAATCATCGCCGCACCTTTCTGGAGCGAAATTGAAGGGTATGAGAAATCCGAGCCGGAAAAGGCTGCAAAGCTTAAATATTTCCGCAATTCCTTCTCCAGTCTGCTTATTACCGGACCTTTCTCCATTATTTTGGGATATACCGGCGGAATCATGGCGCTTAACGACCGCTTAAAGCTGCGTTCAATGGTTGTTGCGGAGAAAAAGGACGTTGTCTATATAGCGTCGGAGGAATGTGCGATCAGAGCTATCTGCCCCGACTGCGGAAACGTGTGGTCACCGAGAGGCGGAGAACCGGTTATTATAAACCTTAGCGAGGAGGGCAAGAGAAAATGCCTGTAAATTTCTTTCCCGCAGAGTTTGAAGTAGTCAGAAATGCGGATAAATGTATTAAATGTCGTGCTTGCGAACGTCAATGCTCCAATGAGGTTCATTACTATGATGCCGACTATGATAAAATGCTTTCTAAGGACAGCAGCTGCGTTGACTGCCAAAGGTGCGTATGTCTATGTCCCACAGGCGCTCTCAAGATAAGACCCAATGAGAACGCTTTCAGAAAGAGTGCCAACTATACCCAGCAGCTTATGATAGAGAACTATCGTCAGGCAGGTACGGGTGCGGTTCTTCTTTCATCTATGGGTACGCCCAAGGATTACCCTATTTACTGGGATAAAATCCTTATCAACGCTTCCCAAGTAACAAACCCCTCCATTGACCCTCTCAGAGAGCCTATGGAAACCAAGGTTTTCTTGGGCAAAAAGCCCTCGGGAATAAAGAAAAATCCCGACGGAAGCATAAATACCGAAATGACACCTTATTTGGAACTTAACACACCGATTATGTTCTCGGCTATGTCCTATGGCTCTATCTCAAAGAATGCACACGAATCTCTTGCAAGAGCCGCAACGGAGCTTGGTACATACTACAACACGGGTGAGGGCGGTCTGCACAAGGACTTCTACAAGTACGGACCAAACACCATTGTACAGGTAGCGTCCGGACGTTTCGGCGTATTTAAGGATTATCTCGATGCGGGTGCGGCTATCGAAATAAAAATGGGTCAGGGTGCAAAGCCCGGTATCGGCGGACATCTTCCCGGTGCGAAAATCAGAGAGGACGTTTCCAAGACCCGTATGATTCCTATGGGAACGGATGCCATTTCCCCTGCACCTCACCACGATATTTACTCCATTGAGGATTTGCGTCAGCTTATATTCTCCCTCAAGGAGGCAAGCGAGTATAAAAAGCCTGTTATCGTAAAGATTGCGGCTGTCCATAATGTAGCCGCCATAGCCTCCGGTATTGCCCGTTCAGGTGCTGATATTATCGCCATAGACGGTTTCAGAGGCGGCACAGGTGCTGCTCCCACAAGAATCAGGGATAACGTCGGTATACCTATTGAGCTTGCTCTTGCGGCGGTAGACCAACGACTGAGAGATGAGGGAATAAGGAACGAGGTTTCTATCGTTGCTGCCGGCTCGGTAAGATCCGCATCCGACTGTGTAAAGGCTATTGCGCTGGGCGCAGATGCGGTGTATATCGCAACTCCCACTTTGCTTGCAATGGGCTGTCACCTTTGCAGAAGCTGCCATGCGGGTAAGTGTAACTGGGGTATCGCAACACAGCGTCCCGACCTTGTAAAGCGTCTTAACCCCGATGTGGGCGCACAAAGACTTGTAAATCTGGTTCATGCGTGGGATCACGAAATAAAGGAAATCATGGGAGGCATGGGCATTAACTCCGTTGAATCATTGCGAGGCAACAGGCTCATGCTGAGAGGTATCGGTCTTTCACAGAAAGAGCTTGATATTCTCGGTATTCTCCATGCAGGCGAATAAGACTTATACTTATATATTATTGTATGAAAGGAATATCGTCCATGAAACGTGTATATGTTAATGAGGACTGGTGTCTGGGGTGTCATCTGTGCGAGTTTTACTGCGGCTTTGCCAACAGCGGCGAAACCGATATGGCTAAGGCTTACAAGCTCGACAGAGCGGCTGCTCCGAGAATCAGGGTTGAAGAGGGCGACGGCATAAATTTCGCCGTACAGTGCAGACATTGCACAGATCCTCTTTGTGTAAAGGGTTGTATCGCAGGTGCGCTGAGCAAGACCAAGGACGGGGTTATAGAGATTAACACCGATAAGTGCGTCGGCTGCTATACCTGTGTGCTTTCATGTCCCTACGGCTGTATAGTAATTGACCCGAAAAACAACGGAAGAACTATCACAAAGTGCGAGCTTTGTACAAGAAATTCCGCGGGAGAGCCTGCCTGCGCAGCTAACTGTCCCAACAGGGCAATAGTTTTCGAGGAAAGGGGTGAGGCGTGATGAAATACGTTATTATCGGCAACTCCGCTGCGGGAATAGGTGCTGTTCAGGGAATAAGAGAGGTTGACATCGAGGGAGAAATCCTGCTTATATCCGATGAAAAGTACCACACCTACTCACGTCCTCTTATTTCCTACTATCTCAAGGGTGCGGTCACCGAGGATAATATGATTTACCGCCCCCTTGATTTCTACGAGAAGAACAATGTAAAGACTATGCTCGGCGTAAAGGTCACTGCCATAGACGCTGCTGCAAAGACGGTTACTCTTGACAGCGGTGAAATCGTGGGCTATGACAAGCTGATGTACGGCGCAGGCTCTGTTCCCTTTGTTCCCCCTATGGACGGAATGGAGAACGTGGAGAATAAATTCTCCTTTATGAAGCTTGATGATGTAAAGGCTATAGAAAAGGTTGTAAAGCAAGGCTCCAAGGTGCTTATTGTGGGTGCCGGTCTTATCGGACTGAAAGCGGCCGAGGCTCTGGAGCATTACGGTGCGGATATGACCGTAATAGATTTGGCGGACAGAATTTTGCCCTCTATACTGGACAACAAGGGCTCGGATATTATGAAAGCCCATATCGAGTCAAAGGGTGTAAGATTTATCCTGCAGACATCGGTAAAGCACTTTGAACCCAACAGCGCAGAGCTTACCAACGGCGAAACCGTTGACTTTGATTTTGTTATATTGGCTGTGGGCGTTCGTCCCTGCACTTCACTTATCGAAGCGGCGGGAGGCAGCGTAAACAGGGGAATAGAAACCGATAACACCCAGGCTGTAAAGGGTCTGTCGGACGTGTATGCGGCAGGCGACTGCACCAAGTCCTATGATATATCTGCGGACACCGAGAGAATACTCGCAATACTTCCCAATGCATTTATGCAGGGTAATACTGCGGGCAAGTGCATGGCAGGTGCGGACGCATATTACGAAAACGCTATGCCCATGAACGCCATAGGCTTTTTCGGATTGCATATTATCACAGCAGGCTCCTATGACGGCGAGTCCTATATCGAGAGTGACGGGGATAATTACAAAAGACTTGTTACCAAGGACAATCGCCTTTGCGGATTTATACTCATGGGCAACAAAATAGACAGAGCGGGAATTTACACATCTATGGTGAGAAATAAAACTCCCCTGGACAGCGTTGATTTCGATATGCTCAAGGTAAATCCGGCACTTATGGCTTTCTCACGGGGATACAGGGATGAAAAGCTTGCAGGAGGTGTTTGCAGTGTCAGCTAAAATTACGGCGGGTGATATGCACTTCAAGGAGCTTAATCGCCTTATCAGAGAATCTGCGGAAAGCGAAATTATTGTGGACGACTGCTTAGGTCAAAGGTATATAGGCAGCGGTGTTTCTGGAAAGCATATTATCATAAACGGTATTCCCGGAAATGCTCTGGGCGCATACCTGGACGGCTCGGATATTACCGTTTACGGAAATGCCCAGGACGCAACGGGAGATACCATGAACAAGGGCACGATAGTTATTCACGGTAACTGCGGCGATGCGCCGGGATACGGTATGCGTGACGGTAAAATCGTTATTAAGGGAAGTGCCGGTTATCGCTGCGGCATACATATGAAGCAGTATATGGACAAAATTCCCCTTGTGCTTATCGGCGGCAAGGTTGGAGATTTTCTTGCGGAATATCAGGCCGGAGGACGTATAGTGGTGCTGGGAATAGGCTTTGAGGATATCTGTCCCGTAGGCTCGTTCTGCGGCACGGGTATGCACGGCGGCGCTATCTATATCCGCACGGAGCATATGCCCAAATCCCTCCCCGCACAGATTTCCATTCACGATGCGGACGACAGCGACAAGGAGGCTATCAGAGCCGATGTGGAGCTGTATACACAATCCTTCGGCGGAAATGCGGATGAGCTGCTGGGCAGCCATTTCTACAAGCTGATACCCAACTCGGCTAACCCCTATAAGCAGCTTTATGTAAATAATTAACGATGGTGTTTTCAAGACAATACTGTGTGCAATGCTTTATGCGGTATTGTCTTGATTTTTGTGAATATCCGCCTAATGTGCTTGCTTTTTTCATAAAACAAGCGTATAATTACATATGATAGATAAGCTTAATAACCGAAAGGGTGATACTATCAAAACCTTAATAATCGCAGCCGCCGAGGATATGCGGAAGCAGCTTTCGGAGATGGCGGAGCAGGCGGATCTGCGCAATCTGATTTTGTCGGACGGCGTAAATGCCAGAGAACAGGCGGCAAAGAGCGGCTTTGACGTAGCAATACTCATGCTCCCCCTGGAAAAGGAATTCGGACTGAAGCTTGCGGATGAAATAAGGAAAACCACAGGTGCTCAGACCATGCTTTTTGTGCCGTCAAAAAATTATGACGAGGTCTGTCATAGGTTGAGGGATAAATACTTTTTCATACTGCCGAAGAACATTTCACGTAATGTTGCGGTAAGCGCAATGCAGACTGCGGGGGCATATAGTGAAAGGCTTTCCGCACTGGAATCCGGCAACGACACTCTTAGGAAAATGCTGTCGGAGATAAAGCTTGTGAACCGTGCAAAGTGCGTACTTATCGAATATCTGCGAATATCCGAAAAGGAGGCTCACAGGCAGATACAAAAAAGAGCCATGGATCAGCGTATTACCTTGACGGAGGTTGCCATGGATATACTGAAAACCTATGAATATCTTAATATAGATCAAAAGGATTGATGAAGTGTGAAGTTTACCAAAATGCAGGGAATCGGCAACGATTATGTGTATGTGAACTGCTTTGAGGAACAGGTGGAAAATCCCGAACAGGTATCGGTGCTTGTCAGCGACAGACATTTCGGAATAGGCTCGGACGGACTTATATTGATTATGCCCTCGGATAAGGCTGATTTCAGAATGAGAATGTTCAATGCCGACGGAAGCGAGGGTATGATGTGCGGCAACGGCACACGCTGCGTGGGAAAATATGTTTATGACAACAGGCTCACGGATAAGACGGAAATCACTCTTGAAACCAAAAGCGGAATAAAGAAGCTTACCCTTTACCCCGAAAACGGTCTTGTAAAAACCGTTACCGTGGATATGGGTCAGGCTATACTTAATCCAAAGGATATTCCTATGCTTGCCTCAGGGGACAGCTTTATCAACAGTCCGCTGGAGGTAAACGGCGCCGAGGTGCGTCTTACAGCCGTTTCCATGGGAAATCCCCACGGTGTAATATTCACCGAGGGAGTGGACGAACTGAAGCTTGAGGAAATAGGCCCTGCCTATGAAAATCACCCTATATTCCCTGAAAGGGTGAACACGGAGTTTGCCGAGATAATAGGCGAAAATGTGATAAAAATGCGTGTATGGGAGAGGGGAAGCGGCGAAACGTGGGCTTGCGGTACAGGCACTTGTGCCACAGCGGTTGCCGCCTGCCTTAACGGTCTTTGCGAAAGGGGTAAGGAAATTACCTTGAAGCTGAAAGGCGGAGAGCTTTACATAACATGGTGTGAGGACGGCAGAGTGCTTATGCGCGGTCCTGCGGAAACGGTGTTTACAGGGGAAATAGCTGTTTGACAGCAAATGGCATAATAGCATAAGAGGAGTAGAAAAATGGTCAAGATAAATGAAAATTTTCTTACGATGAAAAAGAACTATCTTTTCATCGATATTGCAAAAAAAATTGCGGCATACAGGGAGGAAAACCCCGATAAACCGCTTATACGCATGGGAATCGGTGACGTTACACAGCCCCTTGCGCCGGTGGTTGTGGAGGCTATTAAAAAAGGCGCAGACGAGCTGGGTGTAAAGGAAACCTTTAAGGGCTATGAGGACAGCGGCACAGGATATGATTTCCTTAAGCAGGCTATTGCGGACTATTATCTGAAAAACAGCGGCGTGACCCTTTCCCTTGATGAGATAAGGGTTAATGACGGCGCTAAGGCGGACTGCGGAAATATAGTGGATATTTTCGGAGATGACAACATTGTGCTTATCACCGACCCCGCATATCCGGTTTATGTGGATTCAAATACCATGTCGGGGAGAAAGATAATCTATGCGGATTCCAACGAGGAAAACGGCTTTGCGGCTATGCCCGACAGGAACGTAAAGGCGGATATTATCTACCTTTGTTCGCCAAACAACCCCACAGGCTCGGTTTACACAAAGGATCAGCTTAAGCAGTGGGTAGACTATGCACTGGAGCAAGGGAGCGTAATAATTTTCGACTCGGCATATGAGGCTTTCATAACCGACCCCGATTTACCGAGAACGGCATACTGTGTTGAGGGTGCGAAAAGGTGCGTTATTGAAATGTGCAGTCTTTCCAAGACGGCGGGATTTACGGGAACACGCTGCGGATATACGATTATCCCCAAGGAGCTTACGGTAAAGGCATCTGACGGCAGTGATGTTTCCTTGGCACAGCTTTGGGGCAGACGGCAGGGCAGCAAGTTCAATGGTGTTTCCTATCCCATACAGTGCGGTGCGGCTGCGGTATTTACCGAAGAGGGGCAAAAGCAGACACACGAGGCAATAGCCTACTACCAAAGGAATGCAAGGGTAATGGCAGACACCCTGACGGAGCTTGGTATCAAATTCACAGGTGGAATAAATTCACCCTACATTTGGCTGAAATGCCCCAATGGAATGGGCAGCTGGGAGTTTTTCGACTATCTTCTGAGGGAAATACAGGTTGTGGGTACACCCGGAGAGGGATTTGGCAAAAACGGAGCAGGCTGGTTCAGACTGACCGCATTCGGCACATATGAAAACACCCTTGAAGCTATGAGAAGGCTTAAGGAGCTAATTAACAAATAATTTAACTATGGGCGTGTGGCAGAAAGTGTCACACGCTTTATTATAAGGCGGGGGTGCCCCGCCGAAGGTAAGGTGGAATGAATAGCGTTAGTGAGCTGACCGACAGTTAGCGGCGGTCAATATAGCATGGCAATTCAAGGACACCAAAGGGCGGCGGGAGACGGCGGGTGCAGGCTCAGCCTGCCCTACTTGAGAATAGAAAATGGAGAATAGAAGATAGAAATTGAACCTGTTTGATACATTGAAAGCACTTCAAAAATAAGGTAACGTATCTTAATTCTTCTATCCTCTAATAGGGCAACACCCACTTGTGCCCTACTAGAAGCAAGAGAATTAGAGGCAAGAAGCAAGAAATTCCAACTGTTTGATACACTGAAAGCACTTCAAAAAATAGAGTAACGGTCTATATATCTTGCCTCTTGCTTCTTAATTTCTTGCTTCTAGTAGCACTCAAAATCTTTGATTTTGCCGAAAACGTACTCGTCACCGCATAAAAGGTGTATGCTCTGTAGCCTAAGGCGGTTGACTTGCTAACGCTTTTCATGGAATAATATGTTTGTTTTCAGCGAACCTACGGTTTGCGTGAAAACATTGCATTGCCATTTGGCAATGCTCGTTTTCACAGTGCCGCACTAAGTTAATCGTTCGGCTCACATTTTTATGTTATAACCGCTTTAGCTACTTGATTTTATTTACAAGTGCGGCACTTCACAAAAGCGTTAATTTACGCTCTTATATTTACTTGTGCCTACGGCACAAGTG